>DATLYA010000372.1:0-7964 GCA_035575235.1 Candidatus Methylomirabilota bacterium | reverse complement strand
CGGATACGCCAGCGCAGATGCACAGCCCCCCGCCGCTGCTTGGACAGCATACTCAAGAAACCCTGGAAAGACTTGGGTTGAATGGAGAAGAAGTACAGCGGCTCAAATCGGCTGGAGTGATAGGGAACTCTTACTGATGTGAGGCAAGGGAGGTGCGCTGCGCTCAACCGTCTCGCCTGCATGCCCTCGTTCGGTTAGGAGCAGCATTGCACGTCATGCTCCGCTCGCCACACACTATACTTAGGCAGGACCAGTCCAATCAAAGGGGATATGCTTACTGGACTTACCGGCCCAGTTCCACTGGAACCCATACGCATCAACCTGGTTGGCCGTAGCCTTCCCCCAAGTCGCCACCTGTCCGGGCCCCACTTCGGACCCTGGAGGATTCAGGAGTTGGACGCGAGCTCCAGGCGGCGTCGTAGGACCGGACAGCGCCTCGGCAGCAGCGACCACCTTACCAGGAATCTCGGCTCGCCAATGGGCCAGATCGTCGGCTACGGTGAAGGTAATCGGTACAAACTCTACCCCACGGACTTCGCCAATATTTTTGGCCAGGGCGGCCATGAAGCCTCCCGCCTGGCCCGAAAAAACCCGCTGGAGAGCCTCGCGTTGCTGCTCGTCCGCCCGGACATCGAGGTAGAGGCCCAGGGTGAGCTTTGCCTCTCCTGCCCAAATGTTGCCGTCAAACTGACTGACAGCAAGGACATTGAGGCCGTCTAGCCGGACATTCCCGTAGGCGCCCTCGCGGATATGATACGCTAACACGCCTTCGCAATGATTATTTGTTGGCGGCTGTGCGAACTCGCACGGACAAGGGATGTTGCAGCTTCACACGTCGAACCAATCACCCTTCATCCACCATTGAGGAATGTCTGCCATGGCTGGACTCCTTTTTTTCCAGGAAGACGAAGTCAGAGCGCCTTCCTGATATGTCTCCCTCAAGGCTTACTGTATTTAGAACGAAAATACAAGTTTATGAGGTATGAATTTGCGTAATCTACCTTACGAGATCGGCGCGCTCGCGTGTCACCCTGTGCAGAGCGAAGGGTCTCAAAGCCAGATTCTTCGCTACGCTCGGAATGACAAGGCTGGGCGGTTACCTCGTGAAGTGTACGAATGTTTTGTGGCTTGATTGAGATTCATTTTTCTGCATCCCTCAGAGTTTCGTGAATTGATCATGGATTTTGGCGAGTCGCTTTCGCTTCCAGGACGGGGAGCCTGGATTCTTGCTTTCGCGGGAATGACGCTCAGAGAGGCTTTTCCCCACCTTGCCCACGCAGGCGGGCATCCAGAAAAAGGGTTTCCTGATAACCGCTAGTCCATTACAATGAGCTTTCCCGTCCATAAGCGGGCGGCTAAGTCAGCCACGCCTCCGACCCGCATGGTGCGGCCATCCGAGAGATGCCCGAACGCCTGCGTGCGCCATTTGTGTGGGCCGATACTCTCAATCGTGCCCTGTGTCTTGCTCGTCATACTGCCTCCAGTATCGAGGTAGGTCATCTCGCACCAACTCCACGTGGCGCTCTTCATGCCTGCGCTCACGAAAGTCGCCGTGCCCGCTACGGTTCCTAAGCCGGCGGCCGCGCCTTCAAAGTCCGCTTGCACCAGCGTGCTCCTGCCTGGTCCCGGCGTGAACGTAAGTGAGGTGGTCTTGAGTAAAGACTCCCCGATCGGTTTGCCTGTCGCCCTATGATGTCCCTCCTTATCTTTTCAACTTGCAGTAGCCCCGGCGTTAAAAACGCACCGGCAAGCTCGATCCGGGCTTCGGCCGCGTCAGAATTCGCTGTCCACGACGCGGCATCAAAGTCCACAATCTCGACCTGAGCTTGGATTGCAGTTATTTTATTGCGCACGAAGAAGGGAAATCCCAGGCCGAAGCCGACGCCGGTCGAACCACTGTTCGAGTTGGTATCGCCAGAGCCCCGTACAGCAATACGGAGTCTCCCAGCGTCGATGCGTCGGCCGGCCTCCAGGCCGATCCTGCCGAATTCGATGCCTTCCCAGCGCAAGCGCCTACGGAACCGGCGCTTCTCCCGGCCCCGACAATTCGCCCAAGTCGATCGCGTCTATTTCATCGACAAAGAGAGCGTCCACATTGGCTCCAGGATTGCCATTGGCTATCACGTTATCAAATAGCGCATCCATAGATGCGGTCTTTCGTCCCGCAGCCGCTGTACAGGCGGCAAGCACTGGCGCAACGCTGAGCGTTCTTGACGTACGGCTCGCGAAATTGGCATCGGCAAGAGCATAAGGCATGATCTGCTCCGTCGCACCAACGCGCAAGAAACGGAAACGATGAGCGGCCTTCTCCCAGGTCACGCGCACGGTTACTGGCGGACAAATACGGCCTGGACAGGCCAGCGGAGTTCCGAGCGTAAGAACCGGGGTAAGATTAACGAATGTCGCGCACGTGGCATTGGTGCAACGAAACGCGAAGGCTTCCACTGCTACGGTGTTTGCTGGGGCATTTGCACGACGGATGAGCTGAATGCCGGCGATAACGTCGTTGAGAAAGCTCCCAGGCGTTGGAGTTCCACTATTAAAGAAATTCCCCCTCACAATCGCTCGGGCGTCGCTCGGCGTCGAATTGCCAGGACAAGATACGGCGTCAAAATCCACCACCTCAATTGTTGCTTGCAACAACGTCACGGAGTCCGGATTGGGATGGTACAACCCAAAGTCTGAGAAAATTCTCCCTGTTGGGGTGGCCGCCAAAAGCCCGGCGCCGCGAGCAGTGATCCGTAATTTTCCAGCGTCAATCCGTCGGTGTGCTTCCGCACCGCGTCCCTCTGTTTCAAATCCTCCCCATTTGTTGACGTCAATCAAATGAGTGGCGGCATTGAAGTCATCGTATAACTGCCCCACGGCGCGCTGGGGTGTACTCACCATAAGTGATGCTGCAACTACCCCGCAAAGGAACCCTGTCCGCATAACTACCCCCTCATGAGTAATATTAGGTCGGGTCATAGCAGGAGAGGCTTTTGCGAGGGAAGTCTCATAGCGTGCGATTTGCGTTAGCTTTACGTGCGATTTGCGTTAGCTTTCGCTTGTCATCCTGCTCCGAGTCGTGCTAAAGCCCTGTGCTGTGACAACTGAACACTTTCTCTCATTTCCTCCAATGCAGCTTGACGTGGTGAACGAACAATTATGGCGTGAAGGCGAAGTTATCCCCCTGCGCCCCAAAGCCTTTGCCGTGCTCCGCTATCTGGCGGAACATTCCGAACGTTTGATGAATCGTGAGGAATTGGTGCGGGCAGTGTGGGGAGAAACAAAGGTAAGTGAAGGCGTGTTGCGTGGATGCCTGCGGGAAGTCCGGCAAGCGCTGGGAGATTCCGTCGAAACGCCGCAGTTCATCGAGACAGTTGGACGGCGGGGGTGGCGGTTTATTGCCCCACTCAACCGCACTCCATCCGTTCAAAGCTCAAAATTCCACGTTGAAAATGCCAAGCAACCCTGGATGCCTGACGCCCAGCCCCTCACCGAAGAACCGCCGCTGCCGTTGCCGGATAAACCTTCTCTCGTCGTGTTGCCTTTCGTTAACCTCAGTAACGGTCCTGAGCAAGATTGCTTCAGCGATGGGATCACTGCGGATCTAATCAGCGACCTTTCCCAGGTTCCGGATTTGTTCGTTATCGACTGCAGCTCAGCCTTTACCTACAAAGGTAAAGCGGTCAAAGCGCAACAGGTCAGCCGAGAACTGGGAGTGCGGTATGTCGTCGAGGGAAGCGTCAGTAAGAATGACGACCGCGTGCGTATTCGCGTGCAACTCATCGATGCAACCAACGGTTTTCATCTGTGGTCAGAGCGCTATGAGCGAGAGTTGAACGACCCCTTTACTTTACAAGATGAAGTCACGAGAAAAATCGTCACTACGCTCGCGCTTCAGCTTCCTCTCTGGGAGAAGGGGTGGACCATACGCAAGCGCACCCAAAGTATGGAAGCGTATGACATGCTTTTATGTGGAGCAAACTTCGTCTTGCTCCACACGCAAGAGGCAAACGCCCGAGCGCGGCAACTGTTCGAGAAAGCCATCATATCAGACCCGCAGTATGCCTGGGCGTATGTGTCCGTCGCTGACACTTACCTCACCGGGTATCTCTGGGGATGGGATAAGAGTCCTCGAGCTCTGGAACGGGCGTTTGCCTTGGCGCAACAAGCTGTCGCCTTGGATCCTTCCATACCCACGGCGCATTCCGTCCTGAGTTGGATCTAGTTGGATCTATCTGTGGAAAAAACAGCCGCGGCAGGCCGTCACAGCGAGCGAGCAGGCGCTCGCCCTCGATCCCAATAATGCGGACAGCTATGCGCGGCAAGCGTACGTGCTTAACACCCTGGACCGAGCCGAGGAGGCCCTCAGTGCAATTGAGTACGCCATGCGTCTCAACCCTCGCTATCCTTCCTGGTATCTCATCGAGGCAGGCACGGCCTATCGTTTGCTCTGGCGGCAAACTGAGGCTATTCAGACGCTGAAAACCCTCCTCAGCCGAGAGCCGAATTATCTGGCCGCCTACAGGCAAATGTCCCTTTGTTATTTGCAGCAGTATGGCTATCAACTGAGTCCAGATCCTGGGACGCTGGAACAAGCCTTAGAAGCTGCACAGCGCATTGTCTCCCTGAGTAGCGTCACTCCCTGGTGGGGCCACCTGACGTTGGGGGGCGTCTACCTGTGGCAAAAGCACTATGACCGCGCCATTGCTGAATACGAGCAAGCTGTCACCCTCAATCCCACCTATGCCCAGAGTTATGCATACTTAGCGGAAGCGTTCATCCGTTCGGGAAGAGTTGAAGAAGCCGCGCAAGCAGTAGAGACGGCTTTGTCCCTGGATCCCCGGCCGCGGTTAGAGTTGTACTTCGGCGCCTTGGGCATTACCTATTACTTCATGGGACGTTCTGAGAAAGCGATTGCGTTCCTGACAAGTCATCGTCTCCGCAATCCGTGTTCTTTTGGGTCTCGGCTGTATCTGGCGGCCGTTTATGCCGAACTCGGGCGGGACGAAGAGACGCGGGAGGAAGCGGCAGAACTGTTGCGCCTCAATCCCTCCTTTTCTCTAGCGGTGTACCGCCAACGCGCGCCCCTCAAAGACCCGGCAGTGCTCGACCGCCATATTGCCGCCCTGCACAAAGCGGGGCTGAAGTAGGACAAACCGCAACCTGGGCGGTTGCAAGGGTGCAAGAAAACGAATAAAACAGCCCGGCAAGCTAAAACGTCAGGCGTAAATCATGAGCCGGAAGCTAGGGAAGACCCGGAAATTTACGCAGGGCGTTTCCACACTATAAGAACGGTGCTCTCTCCAAAGGACGAAGCATTAGGCCGTATTTCCTACCGCATGTTTCATTTTATTGTTTTGCAAAAAGATCAGCAGACTCAGGCGCGCCTTGGACGGATAAGCACTGCGCATGGAGAAATATCAACGCCTGCTTTCATGCCCGTGGCGACGCAAGGAACAGTAAAGGCCGCTACGCCGCGAGAATTGCGCGAGGTTGGCGCGGAAATCATTCTGGCCAACGCCTACCATCTCTACTTGCGTCCTGGGGTTGAGGTAGTAGCCCAAATGGGAGGACTTCACCGTTTCATGGGGTGGGACGGACCAATTTTGACGGATAGTGGCGGATATCAGGTCTTTAGTCTCAAGGACCTCTGCCGCGTGAGTGAAGACGGGGTGCATTTTCGTTCCCATCTTGATGGCTCCGCCCACTTCCTCACGCCGGAGGGTGTCGTGCTGGCGCAGGAACGCCTTGGCGTGGATATCGCCATGGTGCTTGACGAATGCGTGCCTGGTCCGGCAAGTCATCCACAAGCAGCGCGGGCAGTCGAACGTACGACCCGCTGGGCGGAGCGTGCGCTGGCGGCGAAGCATCGAGACGGGCAGGCGCTGTTTGGCATCGTGCAGGGGGGCGTCTATCCCGATTTGCGTGAACAGAGCGCGCAAGAACTGCTGCGCCTCAATTTTCCAGGGTATGCCGTTGGTGGTTTGAGCGTAGGAGAAGATCCGGACGTGACGCTACGGCTCGCCGCGCACACCGTGCAATTTTTGCCCGTGGAGCGTCCGCGTTACTTGATGGGAGTCGGCACGCCCGAACAGCTCGTTCGCTATGTCGCCCTGGGATTTGATATGTTTGATTGCGTGCTGCCGACGCGGAACGCGCGCAACGGGACATTGTTTACACGCTTCGGGAAGCTCAACATCCGCCGGGCGGAGTATGCTATGGACCCGAGGCCGGTGGACGAGGCGTGTGAGTGTTACACGTGTAAACATTTCTCCCGCGCGTATTTGCGCCACCTTGCGGTCGCGGGCGAAATCCTCTCTGCACGCCTCAACACGGTGCATAATTTACATTTTTACCAGTCCCTCATGCGTTCCATGCGTCTCGCCTTGGCCGCCGGGCGTTTTTTTGAATTCGCGCACCCGGTGCTTGCGCCGCGTGCGGCTGCGGCAGAAGGAGAAGAACGGCTATGGCAAGTCTAGCCTACGCCCAGATTGGCGGTCCTACGGGAGGGCCGAATCCCATCATTCAGTTTCTGCCACTGATTCTGGTGTTTCTGGTGTTCTATTTTCTCTTGATCCGCCCCCAGCAGAAACGGGCGAAAGAACGACAGACGATGATTGACAATCTCAAGCGGAACGATGAAGTGTTGACCACCGGTGGTTTATATGGCCGCGTGGTGGAGTTGCATGACCGGGTGGTCACTTTGGAAATCGCCCCGAGAGTTCAGGTGCGAGTGGATCGGCAGCATATCGATGCGCTTGCCGGCAGCGGCAGGTCCGGTAAAGGCAGCGGAGCCGAGGAGCGAGAAGGAAAGGAGAAGTAATGCCGCGGGGAATTCTCTACCGTGCGTTGTTCATTGTCTTCTTGACGGTGGCGGCAATAGTGTATCTTGCGCCATCTATGATGACGACGCTGCCTGAGTGGTGGCCGTCGTTCTTTCCCTCTCGCAAAATTCGTCTCGGATTGGATTTGCGCGGCGGGACGCACTTATTGTTAAGTGTGGATCTGGAAAAAGCGGTGGACAACGCCCTGGATCAAAACGCGGAAGAGCTGCGCCGGGTGTTGCGCGAGGCGGATCATGCCGGGGTGACAGTGGAGCGTGTAGGGCAATCCCTGCGTATTCGCGCCGCAACCCAGGAGGCCAGGAACGCCGTCGAAGCCGTGCTGAAAGAACAGTTTCCTATCCTCACGCAGGAGGGCGCGCCCCAAGCCGGCGAGGGAGAAATTGCTCTCGTGCTTGACCGCCGGGAGGCGCAGCGCATCCGTGAATATGCCCTCGACCAGTCTCTGGAAACGATCCGGAATCGCATTGATCAGTTTGGCGTGGCCGAGCCCACCGTGCAGCGCCAAGGCAATCAAGAAATTCTTGTCCAGTTGCCGGGCATTCAAGATCCCGCGCGCGCGAAAGCGCTGATCGGCAAAACGGCGCTGCTGGAGTTTAAGCTCGTGGCTGAGGGAGATAAAGCCGCGGGTGGAGACGGCACGATCGTGCTCAATGGTCAAGAAGTTGAGCCGTTAAGCGGACAGGTCCGCAAGGTGCCGTACACCTTAGAGAAGAAAACCCTGATGACGGGCGATGTGGTCGCCGATGCGCGCGTGCGCCCCGCCAGCGATATCGAAGGGCCGTATGTCGAACTTGTGCTCAACGACCGCGGCGCGCGTCTCTTCGAGAAGATTACAGGAGAAAATGTCGGTCGGCGACTCGCTATCATTTTAGACAACACGGTGTACTCGGCGCCGGTGATTCGCGAGAAGATTAGTGGAGGCCGGGCATCCATCACTGGCAGTTTTGATATTAAAGAGGCGCGCGACCTCGCCATTGTCTTACGGGCCGGCGCGCTGCCAGCCCCGGTCTCCATCGCCGAAGAGCGCACGGTTGGCCCCTCGCTCGGCAAAGACTCGATTAACCAAGGCGTCCTCTCGTTCACCGTAGGCGGAGCCTTGGTAGTTGTGTTCATGATCGTTTACTACAAATT
>DATLYA010000371.1:0-45219 GCA_035575235.1 Candidatus Methylomirabilota bacterium | reverse complement strand
TTTTGCCCCAATTGTTCATAAAATGTGCGGACTCGTACTTCAGCCGGGTTTTCGTCCACTGCCTGGGGCAGAGAGCAGAGCGGCAATATGTGCTGAGAGGGGTTTTCGTTCTCACCTGGCTGCGTCTGCGCAGGTGGAAGAAGTAAGGAACCCGTCCCAGTAGTCACCCCGGGGCGCTTGTATTGTTTCTGTTCCTGATCGTGTAACCATTTCTCCCCAGGCCACCATCGAATGTTGCCGCTCCACTCGCCGTTCGATCGTGGCGGGTAATCATATTTCGCGACAAACTGTTCGCGCACCAGCTCCTCATTCGAGGCGTCTAATTGATGGCGCACGCGGGAGAGTTGGGAGTGAGGTTTGATATCCAGCAACACACAAAGATCAACGTAGGACTTCGTATATGGAGCCCCGTTCGAGGCGTACCACGCATTGTCAAGGAGCGGATACAGCGTCTTCGCAATGGCGTGTTTTAATCGTTGGTGAAACTTTAAATCAAAGGGACGTGAGTAAAAGTAGAAATAATTATCGATGAACCATTGGGCAATCCAGACATAATTCTGCGCCGCTCGGGTTCCATCATTCATGAGCTGTCCCACATGCACGAATTGTTTGAACAGAGGTTCAAACCCGATACGCACATCGAACCTTTTCTCTTTGGCGTCGAACATTTCCCCTCGAATCAAGGTGGAACTCAACCGCTCGATCCAGTCTCGCACTGCCATCAGTTCCCGATAACTTTTGTGCCTCCCGGCTTTAGCGATCAGTTCGCGGCTGGAAAAGGCGATAGGGGACGGTAACTGTGGGTGATAGGAGACGTGCGTCTCGTGCTCGATTCTGACCCATTTCGCGCGCTCATCGCAGATTTTCAGAAATGCACGGTAGAAATCCAAATCCTCCGCGTTTGGAAAGCCGTACTTCGCTGAAGGTATGATTTCGATGCGACGGTTGTCAGAAAGGGAGACGATCCGTGATAGCTGACTCTCCTCTGTCACTTTTTTCCGTGTATAGCGCGCTGCAAAATATCCGATCGTTTCAAGGTTCTGTTCTGCAGGAACGTAGTCAACAGACCAGAGGAATGCGTGTGCATTAGGCTTTACGGCTTTCTTCCCAACCTCTCCTTTTTCCATGCCGCCTCCCTAACCCTTTTCTCCACTATTTTTTTCCTCGCTCCTGTGACAGAGGAGAGAGGAGGTAAAAAGAGGAAAGAAGAGGGGACCATTTGTACATGACACCTAAGTGCTTGTCAATACTATGGTTTTGGGTTTTGACCGTACTCCAGGTGCCCCCACGTCGTACTCCAGGTGCCCCCACATCGTACTCCAGGTGCCCCCACCGTACTCCAGGTGCCCCCACTCTCGACTTGCAATTTGCTCTCTCTTGGGCTGAGAAACTGCTTGAATAGATCTGCAGAGTATTTATCGCGGCGAAAGCTTCAAGTATGTAACATTCTGAATTATCAGGATTTTTTTCGCTCTTACCAGGCGCAAGTCCCCCATCGTACTCTGGCTGCCCCCATAGAACTTAGCGTAATTCTCGAAGTCGTACTCCAGCTGCCCCCATCGTCTGCCGTGCCGGAGATTAGCAGTAATCTCTAAGCGAGTGGAAATTTTATTGCTCTTATAGGGATGAAGACCGCCTTATGCCTGCATCATCGCTTACCTTGGAGATCGGTCCGTACTCCAGCTGCCCCCACCAAAGAAATCCTATCTATTGAAGTTTCTGTCGGGAATACCTCATCTGGATGTAACCGAAAGCTGAGATCTAGCAACAGATCGAGCGGTACGTCGCTGTCGGCGTGATCTTCATCATCATCTCCCTGGCTGCGCCGTACGACTGACTACACGGCGTTGCACCGACTTGCCGCTGAGGTGCTGCCCGCGTTTCGCTTATGCCGCCGATCGTTTGTTGTCACAGAGGGAGCCGGCGTATCGCTCGCAAGGGGAGAGAGCAGGTGCAGCCTAGTTTTTATCAGATCTGCTACGGATGAAGTTCGGCTTACGCTTCTCCTGCAGCGCTTTCAACGCCTCCTTATGATCTTGGGTAGTGAGCGTCAGCGCTTCGTAGGCCAGGCCCGCATCCATAATGAGGTTCGCCTGTTGTTTGAGCCACTTGTTGACTGCCAGCTTGCTCCACCGGATCGCCCACGTCGGCCCATCCGCCAGCCGCTGGGCGAGTTTACGGGCCTTCGGCAGCACCTGCTCAGCCGGCACGGCATAGTTCACGAGGCCAATGCGCGCCGCATCTGCGCCCGTGATCGTATCACCGAGCATCAGGAATTCTTTGGCCCGGTTGGGACCGATCAGCAGCGGCCAGATCACGGCTCCGCCGTCCCCGGCGACGGCTCCTAAGGCGACATGGGTATCGGCCAACTTGGCAGTCTCAGCCGCCACGGTCACATCGCAGAGCAAAGCCACGTTGGCTGCGAACCCGAGCGCATCGCCATTGATGGCGGCGACGATCGGTTGTTCGACATCAAGCATGTTCTCGATCACCCGTCGCCCATCGGCCATCACGATCCGACGCCCGCCACGGCCTTTACTTTTGATGGGCTTGTCTCGGCTAGTGAGATCGCCGCCTACCGAGAATGTTGCACCCGCCCCCGTCAGCAGGATCGCATTGACGTCGCGGTCCTGCGCCAGATCCAGCCAGATTTGTTCGAACTCGTGATGCATCGCCGCATTAACGGCGTTGCGCTGCGCCGGCCGGTTGAGGGTCACCGTGGCCACCCGCTCAGCGACCTCGACCGTGAGAAACTCGTACTCGCTGTAGTCGACCATAGATTTGCATCCTCCTTTGGCTCACCCTACTACCACTAATGTCGCGAGCGGAGCAAGTTCTAACCGGGTTCGCATGCTTCGCCCCTGGGGGATGGGGAAGGATGAAATTGGCCAGGTGCCATAGTTTGGCACGCTACTTCTCCTGCAGCGATTGCAAATAGTGCACGAGGTTGAGAATACGGCCCGTCGCCTTCGTTTCCGCAGAAAGACTCGACCCTTCTTGCATGGAGAACAGATCGCCCCAGATCGGCATGTCAGGCGTGCTGTGACCCTTGACCGGCTGCCGCCCGTCAATAATACGATAGACTTCCCAGAAGGGAAACACGCCGTGATTACGTTTTTTGAGCTGCGTTAAGTCCGGCGGCTTCTCCATTAACAAATTGAGATTCACCATGACGCTGTCACCTTTGCCATTGAGCCCGTGACAAACGGCGCAGTGTTGACGGAATTCATATTTGCCAGAGGCGATCACCTCTTGCTCTTGGGCAAGCGCCGAGGTTGTCCATAGGACGACCAGCACCATGGCCGCCGACAACAGGCCAGGCCTCCTCCGCCACTTCCTCAAAAACTCTATGCTCATACGTGTCCACACGCCTCCATCTGCGGGGGAAATACGGTCGCACTGACAGCCGCTGAGATGGGAGCCGGCCGTAGCGCCAACCGCAAGTGGATACAAACCAATACGCCAAAGCAACGAAAAATACGCCGCCGATGATGTTGCCGATAGAGACTGGTAAAAGGTTGATCGAGAGGTCTTAGCGAGAGAAAGATTATCCGCCAAAAATCGACACAAACTCAGGTTCGATCATGCGGCTGAGAATGTCGGCTCGCGCAATCACGCCAACGAGCTTGCCGTTGCGGACGACAGGAACACGGATAATGTTATGCGCGGTCATTTTGGCGATCACCGACTCAATTGGATCATCTTCTTCGACGCACACAACAGGCGTACTCATGATCTCTTCAGCCCTTATCGTCTGCATGTCCTTGCCTTCCTGCATGGCGCGCAGCAGGTCAAATTCCGTTACGACCCCAAGCACCTTGTGCGACTCGTCGACCACCGGCAGACCACTATACATGCCGGACAACAACTGCAGCGCCAGGTCGCGGCCGATGGCGCGCGGCGTTGCCGCTGTCACGCGTTTGTTCATCACATCCCGAGCTTTCATATCATGCACTCCTTCTTGATCATGGATTTCAGCCTTCCTCCCGGCTCGGTCTTTGTAAAGAGAGAGGTCTATAGCTTCCATCGTTAGGCAAGTCTTCCGTTGAAGGCGTAAGCGCCGCCAGTTGTTCCATTTCCGGCGTGACGATGATGTCAAGATCGGCGAACGCCGCGAGCAGCTGCGTGAGGTCGACCCGACACTGGAGAAATTGCGTCTGCGGTAGATGCGCCACCGCGACGCTGCGATTAAACGCGGCGGCATCGCGGTTCAGGGCGAAGATTTTCTCCACCACTTGCTCAAAGGCAGGCAGGAACGCTGCTTTCACTTGTCGTAATTCTTGCTGCACTTCACGCGCGCGCAGCGCCAGTTCAACGGCTTTGCGCCGCCCGACCAAGCGCTCCACCTGGGGGCGCAGCTTGACGAGAATCCCTGCCAGCGCCTCAGCCTCTTTACGGCTCGCCTGCATTCTCGACAGATGCATATCGAATGCAAATTGCATGTCGCGGTACTGCTCCACAGCCGCAGGGTTGTAGGCAAGTTCACTGCGCAGCGCCGTAAATTCCTGTTCCAGTTGCCGCGCCGCTGCAGTCGACTGGCGCTCTACCTCCAGATAGTGCTGCCGGTTCGTTTCGAGGGCGTGCACAAACTGTTCGAACTGTGACAGGTCTCCTGCGGCGAGTAATTGCTCCGCCTGGGACAGCACACGACCAACATCTACTCGCTCCAGCGGCATAAATTGTTCCATACAGTTCCTTTTCAAGGTTAGGGAGTAAGTCTGTGGTTCATACAAAGAGTGCCGGCCGTAGCTTTTTTCCTCGGCAGGTAGTGGCAGCCTCTTTGCTCCTGGCCTTATTAGCACAAGGGATGCCGCTGGTTGTCTTTCTCCCTCAGCGTGCTCGGGGTCCAGTGTTTTCCGGATGCTGTCTTGTAGAGGCAGTCTCGCGGTTATGTTACTCGTTGCGTCTGTCTTCCTGTTTTCAGGAAAAAGGGCATGACGGTTTCCTACGAGTAGGAATACCAGGCCCTGATGATTGCGGAGTAAGCCCTGGGGTGGCAGGAAAGCCGGGCTGCTCGCTTGTTCTTATACCTGGTAAAGATGAAGCGGGCGCGTCCTGCAAAAGCAATAAAGCCTGCCGCTGTGTAACGAAAAAGCCCGGAAGTCTCGCGCGCTCGGGTTCGGCAAGCCGCTTGCTAAAGAGGAAACAGGAGAACCCCAAATGAAGGAGGTCCAGGATGAAATCGCTAACACCGTGGCGGCCGAGGCGTGAGCTAGAGAGCTTAGAGCGACGGATGGCAGAGTTGTTTGACCGGCTCCAGGAACGCTTTTGGGGCGGCGAACGGCTGCGGTCCGTGTGGGGCACAGAGCATTGGGAGCCGGCGATTGAGAGCCGCCAAGAGAAGGGTAGCATCATCGTGAAAGCGGATTTGCCCGGAATTGATCCGAAAGAAGTGACCATTTCCGTCATAGGCAATGAATTACGCATTGAAGGCGAGCGCAAGCGGGAAGAGAAAAAAGAAGAAAAAGACTACTTCTATCAAGAAGTCGCCTACGGCAAATTCGCACGGACGATCCCTCTGCCCGAGGGCGTAGACGCAGACAAGATCACAGCGAATTATAAAAATGGCGTCTTAGAAATTACCGTCCCCGCACCGAAGCAATTGGAGAGCAAGAAGGTGCAGATCGAGGTACAGAAGTGAGGACGAGACTAGAGGCAAGGGGTGATTCCCATCCGGCGATCAAACGCCGGGCTCACCTGATGAAGACTGATAAGCTCTAGCGATTTTCACTTAGATGCGACCTGTTCTTGGGAAGGGCGAAGCGGCGCTACCGTAGGACATGTCCAACGCGCCGGGGCGCTGGCGCGCCCCGCACGCCCTCCACACTGAGGAAAGGAGAAAAAGATGGGTGTAAAGAGATGGACCCGTCTGGCAGTGTTGGTGGGAGCGGTGTCGATGTGGGCGACGCCTGACGGCGCAGTCGCGCAGGAACAGGATGTGGCAGCGGCTGGAAAACCGTTCTACGAAGACAATTGTATGGTGTGTCATGGTCAGGCGGCGAAAGGCGACGGACCGATGGCGACGTTCGGACTTTTATCCGTACCTGCGGCGGACCTTACACAGTTAAGCAAGCGCAACGGCGGGAAGTTTCCATTCTGGAAAGTGTACCGGGTCATTGACGGGCGCGAGGAGGTCAAAGGGCATGGCGTGCGGGAGATGCCGATCTGGGGCGATGAGTTTCGCCTGGATGCAGGCAGTGACGCCATGCGGCACACCCAGGTGCGCGGGCAGATCTTGGCGCTTGTCTACTATTTACAATCGCTGCAAGAGCAATAGTCGATGCTGCTGATGCGTTGCGCGCTCAAGGAAATCAGCCCCTTAGTGATAATCCAGGGGGAGTTGTCGCGTTCACATGCAAAGTTAAGGCAGCTCAAACTGAAACGCCTCCGGGCGCACGGTAAGCACCGAGCACGGGGCCAGGCGCAAGACCTGTTCGGCTACGCTGCCCAGCAACAGATGCGCAATGCCTGTACGGCCATGAGTGCCGATGACGATTAAATCTGCTCCAACTTCGAGCGCTGCGTCGGCGATGGTTTGCGCCGCACGACCCTCGCGCGTCTGTTTTTCCCACAGGAGCCCGCCGCCGAGCGGCAAGTCCTGCAGAAATTCCTGCCAGTCCGGCTCCAGCTCTTCTGGCGTGACAGGTGGGATCAAGCCCGGGTCTGCGCCGTACGCGGCCGGGTAGATGTATTGGATGTCCAGCACGTGCAAAAAAACGGCGCGACCGCCATACCCGCGTATGAGCGCGAGCGCTTCCTGGGCGGCTTGTTTCGCACAGGTGGAGAAATCCACCGGAATCAAAATGGTTTTCGGTCCCACGCTCAGATCGCGCCTGGCGACCAGCACAGGCGCGGGAGACTTGCGTAGGAGCCGCTCACTCGTGCTGCCGAGAAAACGCCCCTCGCCGCGTTCAGAAGCGCCGACAACGATCAGGTCGCCTTTCCACTGTCTGCAGACGGAGATTAACTCGACAAAGGGCTTGCCACTGCGTACGTCCACCTCAGCTTGTACCTGAGAGAACTCTGAGCCGTGGACCCGTTCGGTGAGTTGCGTGCGCATTTTCTTTATGATTTCTTCGAGCAGGGTTTGCGTCGGGGTGGTGGGAAAGCGCATCTTGACGTACACGGGATAGGGCTCGACGACGTGCAAGAGATAAAGTCTGGCCCGTGCTGGCACGGCCAATGCAAGCGCAACGCGCACGGCTCGTTCACCATCAGGCGTAGGCGTAAACCCGACAACGATTCGACTGAGTTGACTCATGGGAAGCTCCCTTTCGTGACGCTGTTCTCCGTATCGCCCCGCCCTTCACTCTTGCTGCCTGGCAGTAGAGTGTTCGAGCTCGCTCAATACCGTAGCAATGGCTTGTAGGGTGCGTTCTTCGGTAAGTATCCCGACCACCACCCCGTTTTCCACTACAGGTAAGCCATGTCGCGCAGAGTCAGCTAATAACTGAATGGCCTCACGTAGGGAAGTATCGGGCGTCACCACCGGGGGATGAAGGATCATCACGCCGCCAACGCGAATGTGGGCGAGCAGCTCGTTCGCCTGTTGTTCTTCTAATACCACGACGCTCGTGGGACAGCGGGTCCAGATATCGTGTTCGTTCAGCATCCCGATCAGTTTACCCTCGTCGACCACGAGCAGTTCTCGCACGTTGCCCGAGCGCAGAAGGGCCTGGGCGCGCTGGAGGTTCTCTTTGGGGCCGATAGTGAGAGGGGCGCCGTTTATCCACGGACGCACACTGAAGTCTACCATATATAGGTCCCTCTGATAGGACAGAGCATGCGCCATGCCAGGGGAGAGTATGCGAAGGACTCAGGAAAACAACAACTGTTCCGACGGGCAGGAAAACCCCTGCTTGTTGTTTCCTGGCATTGCAAAGACCGGCGCGGTCTTTGAACGTCGGGCGGGATATCGAGCATCTTGCAGTCGGGTGAACGCCAGAAAATTCACTCTGGTAAAATCTTCTTTTTCTCAAAGAGAAGAGAGAGCACTCCTCGCTCTCCCACTTTTGCGAATGAATGGCCCAAAAAAGGCGGCATTCGCTGCTTACGCAGCGGCATGCTTCTCGCTGAAAGAGGGTATGCTACGAATTCGTTTCCACGGCCGTGGGGGACAAGGCATGAAAACCGCGAGTCGCATACTCAGCTCGGCTGGTTTTCATGCCGGCTTTGTCGTACAGGATTCTCCCGTGTACGGCGCCGAGCGCCGCGGCGCTCCGATGAGCGCCTTTACCCGCCTGGCGCGCGAGCCGATCCGCGAGCGCGGCGCGATCGCCATCCCAGACCTTGTGGTGATTGCCGATGAGACCTTGTTAGCCGATCCGACGGCGCAACCTCTCTCAGGTTGTGATGTACAGACCATCATCCTTCTCAATTCGACAAATGAAGCAACGGCTCTACAACACGGTGCGGCTTCCGTTGTTGGGCGCGTTCTCACCGCCGATTTCACCACCATGGCGGTCAACGCGACACAGTCCCTGGCTAGCCTGAGCGTTGCTTTGGGTGTGGCGGCGGCTCACCTAATTGGGTTGTCATTGGCTGATGCCCTTGCCGGCGTAGAAGACGAACTTTCCGCCCATCTCTCAGATACGCAGCGGCATCAGAACATGACTCTGGCGCGGGCGGCATATGCTCGCGCAGGGGCGTGGCCGGTTGTGCAAGAACGCTCCGGCACAAGTCCTGTTGAAAGCGCGACGTTGGTCGATGTGACGTTTGACCCGCCGTCTCTGGCGGCTCCCAGCATCTACGCGATCGGCAACAGCCCGGCGCGCAAAACCGGTAATTGGCGGCAATTCCGGCCTGTTTTGCATCCAGAACTCTGCACCCGATGTTGGATCTGTTTCGTCCGCTGTCCGGAAGCGGCGATTACACTCGACGCCCATGATTATCCTGTGGTGGACTACGACGAGTGTAAAGGGTGCTTGCTCTGCGTACACGAATGCCCGACACATGCTTTTACAGTGGAAAAGGAGGAGCGATGACGCGCGGACAACTGCTCACCGGCAATGCCGCCGCCGCTTGGGGAGCGCGACTGGCCGATGTGGATTACATTCCTGCCTTCCCTATCACGCCGCAGACAGAGATTATCGAACTGCTGGCCCAATGGGCCACGAATGGCGACATGCCTGCACGTTTTGTCACCATGGATTCTGAACACTCCATGCTGACTGCCGCCGGCGCGGCGGCGGCGGCCGGCGCCCGCGTCTTTACCGCCACGTCCAGTCAGGGGCTGCTGTACGGCTTTGAAGTCCTCTACACCGTCGCCGGCTGGCGGGTCCCGCTCGTCCTCGTCAATGTGTCGCGTGCGCTCGCTTCGCCCATCACCCTGGAAGCTGACCATAATGATATCCTCGCGGCGCGGGATACCGGTTTCTTGCAAATCCACACCGAGACGTGTCAGGAGATTGTTGACTCGATTCTCATGGCGTATCGGCTCGCTGAAGACGAACGGGTCATGCTGCCCGTGCTGGTCAATCTTGATGGTTTCACCTTATCGTTTACCCGCGAGCCGGTGACATTGCCGCCGCCGGAGGCGGCAGCCGAGTTCTTACCTCCTTATCGTCCGCGGCACGCCTATATTCGCGGCGACAAGCCCATGGCGCAGGGGACGGCCGTGCTTGGCGGGTCCCCTTACAGTTACTTTCGCTACCAACAACATCGCGCGCACGAGAATGCGCTGACTGTACATCACGCCATCGCCGAGGAATTTGCCGCGCGGTTTGGTCGGCGGTACGATCTGCTCGACTCTTTTCAACTTGACGATGCCGACTATGTCCTGGTGATGTCCAACGCGTTCGCCACCAAAGGGAAAGCTGCGGTGCAACGCTGGCGGGCGCGCGGGATCAAAATTGGGCTGCTCCGGCTCCGCGTCGTGCGACCGTTCCCAGCCGAGGCGATTGCCGCGACGCTGGCCGGCCGTAGAGCGGTCGCCATTCTTGATCAGAACCTGGCGCCGGGACAGGGGGGGATTTTCTACCCTGAGATTGTCGCCGCGCTGTATCACGAAACGCAACGACCGCCGCTGCTCAGCGTCATTGGCGGGCTCGGCGGAAAAGACATTTCGGATGGAGAATTCGAAGCAGTGCTGCACAACCTCGAACGCGCAGCAGCAGGAGAGCGCGTCGCCAGTCCACTCCTCCTCTATACCAAACCGGAGTACGAACGCACTCGTACATTGTTGCGGATCGCCGGGAAGGAGATGACGCCATGACCTCGCCGACTAGCCCAGAGCTGGAAACCATTAAGACGCTCAAGCAGATCGCACGGGAGGAGTTCATCCTGCCGGGGACAGCCATTTGTGGCGGCTGTGGCGGACTCGAAGCTTTGCGCTTAGCGGCCAAAGTTCTTGGCCCCAAAACCGTCTTTGTCAACGCTGCCGGGTGTTTCACTTTGCTCGCGACGTTTCCGTATACGCCGTTCAAAGGCTCCTGGCTCTATACGACGATGGCGAGCGCCGCCGCCGGCGCACAAGGAGTGCGGGATGCGTTGGACGTCCTGATCGCGCGCGGCAAGCTGGCGGCAGAGGACAACGTAGAAGTGGTGGTCGTGGCGGGCGATGGCAGCACCTATGACATGGCCTTGTCCGCCACGTCCGGAGCCATCTTTCGGGGGCTCGACTTCTGGTACTTCTGTTACGACAATGAATCGTACGGCAACACCGGCATGCAAATGTCGAGCGCCACGCCCTACGGCGTGCGTACAGCGACAACGCCGGTAGGGGCGCGAGCGCGAGCGGGCACGGAACACGGCAAGAAAGATCTGTTTGAGATCTGGCGGGCGCACCGCCCGGCGTATCTGGCGACGGTCTCGCCGCGGTTTCCTCTCGATTTGACCAATAAGTTTCTCAAAGCAAAAACACTACGTGGACCAAAACTCTTTCTTGCTCACGCGCCGTGTCCGACCGGGTGGCTCTACGATCCTGAATTGACCGCCGACTACGCCCGGCTCGCGGTCGAGACGGGCGTTTTTGCGCTGAAGGAGGCCGTCGACGGTGTCGTGACGCACACCTATGTGCCGCGGCGACATCGACCGGTAGAAGAGTACTTGCAGGGGCAGGGGCGGTATCGCCACCTCTTCGAGCCGACGCGGAATGATACTGCTTTACGGCAGATTCAGGAGCAGGTGGATCGCTACTGGGCTGGCGTGCACGAAATAACCGGCGCGGCGCGGTAGCGGCCAAGAGCACGACGAAAGGGAAGGCGGCTCATATCCGGGATTTGTGCTCCGGTCATCTGGGGCATGCGAGAACCACGCGATTTGCTGACGTACAGACAGGCGGCCGCTTTCGTCTTTGACGCATCGAGCTGAAGCCGCCACGCCCGGTAACCCGGGCTCCCAGGCGATTTCAGCCGCCTCCACCGTTTGTTATAAATACAATATTATCTGTCTGTCGGACCTGTCAGGAAAAGGCAGAGGCCACGGACAGCAGCCGCGTGGTCATGCTGAGGCCGCAGGCCCAAGAAGCGCGGGTTGCGCAGAGCGCCTGCGCGGAGTTGATCCTGAGCTTGCCGAAGGGCTCAGGAGGACCCTCCTGGGAGGGGCCTGCTGAAGGCGGTGCGGGGGATCCTGCCACTGTCTGTTTCACAAAGTCCAGATTTTTACACATTATCCATTCTACCTGCTCAGGCGCTCCAGCCTCTCTCTTCCCCCTACTCCGCCAGAGGTGTCTTCAATGTCCTGGGGTGCTGGCGCTGATACGTCGTCCACAGCGCCAGCGCTTGCTGGTGCAGCGCCTTATCCTTGCTGTACGCCTGCACGGCTTCCACCAGGCGACGCAGATGGATGTCTTCTTCAGGCGTCATGGCTTGCAAGAGCACGCGCAGGGGAGGAGTAAAGCCTGCAAACCACGCTGCATCGAGACGGTTGAGTTCTGAGCCTTCCACGAGCAGTGCTTGTTGAAAGGCGTCATCACTGCTGATTTCTGGTTGGCTCAAGGTCGCCTCCGCCGCCCTTACTATCGCCTCGACGCGGTCAAGCTGCGCTGCATCCACGTGCGGGAGAGCCGCCATGAGGTCGAGAAGGCCAACGGACCGTTCCAAAATGGCGAGATGCTGCTGCTCGTCTTCCGCCATACAATCCCAAAAGAAACGGATCTCGGCTGGAAAGGTCACGCGATCGCCCAGACCGAGATAAAGATGACGCACACGCCGCTCAAAGTCGGCCAGACGTTCAAACAAAACGCGAGGGTTCATGGCTCTCAGACTCCTTTTCGCAGGTCTTAGAAAATCTCTGTCTCTTTTCTCTCGTTTTTGAGAAGGATCCGACGCCGCGATTCCCGCAGACACACAAAAGCTTGGTAAAACGAAGCAATTTCCATTGGTTGTGCATGCCTAGACCGGAAAGAACAGCAAGAGTAATACCGCGCTGGACTATTCCCTCGGCACTCGTCTTGCTGAAGAGACGCGGATCAAGCACAGGAATATGAGAAATGGCCGAAAGAGAGGTCCCTGCGGGGCAGATCTGACCCAGGGTGCACTGATAGCTCGGGAAACATTGATCATCCACGATTTCATGTGCTAGGGAGGGTAGTGAGCTGATATGCGCCCGCCCCAATACTTTCACCTCCTGTGGGACGAAGAAATAGACCGGCTGCGGGATATCTTGGTCGTCTTACGCGACCGCTATGAAGAGGTGCTCGACCGCTGGCATCAACTGTATACGATTCATTTCGGCGAAGCGGCTACCCTCTCGCGCCGTGAGTTTTTGTCGCTGTACGGGCGCGATCTCGTCCAAACCGTTAACCATTTGCTGCGTGGCGACATGGAGCAATTCGTGATGGTCATACGGACGTCGGGCGAGCGGCTGGTTGAGCGGGGCGTGCCTTTCCGCGAAGTGATCTCTTCTCTCCATCTCTTCGAGGAAAGCTGTAGCGTCGTGTTGGAGCAAGGAAAGGAGGCTGAAGAACAGACCCCCGCCGAGCGCGTCAGCGTGCTGCTCACGTTCGATAAGCTTAGTCATTGTCGCATGATGGTGTTGGCCGAGGCGTACTTTGGCGCGACGCAAGCGCGCGCCCAGGCGCGCGCCCGGGCGCTGGAACAAGAAGTGGCGCGCCTGGCGCCGCACCTCGGCGCCCGTCACCATTTTCATGGCATCGTGGGCCACAGCCCGGCGATGCGGGAGGTGTTCCAGCGAGTCAGCGCCGCCGGCGCCTCACGCGGGACTGTGCTGATCATCGGAGAGAGCGGGACGGGGAAAGAGTTGATCGCCCGCGCCATTCATGAGCTGGGCGCGAGTAGCGCCGCGCCGTTCGTGCCGGTCAATTGTTCAGCACTGCCGCGCGAGCTGATCGAAAGCGAACTCTTTGGCTACCGGCGGGGCGCGTTTAGCGGCGCCACGACAGAATACCAGGGGCTCTTCCGTGCAGCGGACGGCGGCACGCTCTTTCTTGACGAAGTGACGGAGATGGCGCCTGATACGCAGGCAAAACTGTTGCGTGTCTTACAAGAGCGCGCCATCCGGCCTGTGGGATCGGTGAAAGAAATTCCCGTCACTGTACGGATTATTGCGTCAACCAATCGCGACCCGCATGGCGCCGTGCGCCAGGGCCAGTTGCGGGAAGATCTATACTATCGGTTAAACGTCAATACTATCGTGCTGCCGCCGCTGCGTGAGCGGCCTGAGGATATTCCACTGCTGGTGGACTACTTTCTCACCTATTTTGCTGAACGACTGGAAGTCTCACGGCGAGAGATCGAACCGACCGCCTTAGCGGTGCTCACGCAGTATCGGTGGCCAGGCAATGTCCGTGAGTTGATGAACGTGATTGAAAGCGCCTACACGTTTGGGCAGTCTGCGCACATTACCCGTGCGGATCTGCCGGTCGCGATTACGCTGGCGTCGGCGGCTGCCCGCTCGGAAGAAAGGCCGATCGCGCACCGTCCCCTGTCATTCGCTGAAGCGGAGCGCGACCTCATTACCCGCGCGCTGGTTTCGACCGGCGGCAATAAGCTGCAAGCGGCAAAGCTCCTCGGCGTCTCGCGGAAGAAATTGTACGCGAAGATCGCCAAGTATCATATTGGTGATGGAGACTAAAGCAACCACACGAGATCGGCGCAGCCCTGTGGGGGCGCAGCAGTCGCAAGCAGCTTTCCCGGCCCGTATTGTCGCGGTCGGCAACTCCTTCATCCTCCCTACTTTGTCAACGTGATTTGACCGTCAGGGATGAGAGTCGGGGCGGCAAGGGGGAAGACGGATGCGAAGACGCGCCCGAGCGTGTCCCAATCAGGAGGCTTTTCAGTGTAATACAAGACGCCGAGCTGACGAACGGCGCGCTCAAGCTCCGCCGTGTGCTGTTCCGCCAGATACACCGTGAGCGCTTCGGGGAGCCGGTGACGCAGGGCGTTGAGCAGAGCCGGGCCATTCCCTGGGGAGAAGCCGTCATCAAGCACCACAAGCCGTGGGCGCTGTTGGTTCAACGCCTGTTGCCATTCGGGCTCGTTCCGGACAAGCACGAGTCCAGGGGAGGATATTCCCATCGTCAAGAGAAACGCTCGCATATGGCGTTGCAACGCCCTGTCTTTCGACGCTAAGAGGAGCGGATGCGCTCGGACTGCTCGCGGTCTCATAGCGCTGAGGGGGTGCAACGGCTATGCCGTGATCTCCTGCGATTGGCGCATGGCTCTGGCGGGCGCTCGGTTCACGGTGCGGCGCATCTGAAAGAACGCCCAGGGAGGTGAAAAACCACGCTGTTCTGAGAACGCCTACCTTTTGTCTATCCCTTAACCGGCCTCTCCGGCGATGGAGTGAGAAGTCGCTGTTTCCAAACTTTTGGCGCTAAAGGGTTCACTGTGTCCATCGGCGGCAACGAGACGCCGTCTCCGCCGGCTCGAGTGTCTCCTTCGGCGACAGGGTTTTCTTCCATGATGTCATGCCTTAGATATTTTCTGCTGAAATTCGTTTTTTCCTTTCCGGCACGATTCTCGCTCTCCGTCGCTTCGCACAGGAAGTTGGTGAAGCGCGCCGCTTCCCGCCGCGTCAGAAGGAGGACAACATGAAGGTCAACTGGTTTCATCTGATGCCCTACCGCTGGCTGCCCGACGACTTCCGTGAAAAATACCGCAGCGTCTGGGTGGATATTCCAAGTTCCTTGTGGGATTCGCGCAAGGGTCATCATCTCTACAATGAATATCTTGATGAGCTGGAGTTCGCCGAACAAATGGGGCTCGACGGCATCTGTGTCAATGAGCACCATTCAAACGGCTATGGGTTAATGCCGTCGCCGAATATTATGGCGGCCTGCCTGGCGCGGCGCACGTCGCGCGCGAATCTGATTGTCCTGGGCAACAGCCTGGCGCTGTATAATCCGCCGCTACGCGTGGCGGAAGAATTCGCCATGCTGGACTGCATTTCCGGCGGCCGCCTGGTGGCCGGTTTTCCCGTTGGCACCTCGATGGATGATAACTTCGCCTACGGTATTGTCCCGGCAACGCTGCGCGAGCGGCACTATGAGGCGCATGATCTCATTATAAAAGCGTGGACCACGCCGGAGCCGTTTGCGTTTAACGGACGCTACACCAAAGTCCGCTACGTCAACGTTTGGCCACGGCCTCTGCAACAGCCCCATCCTCCTGTGTGGGCGCCTGGCGGCGGTTCGGTGGAAACCTGGGATTGGGTGCTCAAACACGATTACGCCTATTGTTACCTCTCCTATTTCGGCTATCAACACGGCAAAAAGGTGATGGACGGCTTCTGGGAAAAGGTGGCGCAAGTAGGCGCCGAACCCAATCCCTACCGCGCCGGCTTCCTGCAACTCGTGCTGGTGGCCGAAAGCGACGCCCAGGCGGAGAAAGAGTACGCCAAACATGTTGACTACTTTTTTAATCGTTGCTTGCGCGTCTACTCGGGATTCTCTGACGCGCCGGGCTACCG
The DNA here is from genome assembly GCA_035575235.1 of Candidatus Methylomirabilota bacterium. Classification (GTDB taxonomy): domain Bacteria; phylum Desulfobacterota; class Binatia; order Bin18; family Bin18; genus SYOC01. The sequence goes on along the minus strand of DATLYA010000371.1, from coordinate 29,349 downwards.
GACTGAAGCCACGATCCGCGCCGGGTTCAACGCTCAAGTCGGCGCCGTAGCCGATATGTTCCGTTATGGTTTGACCTGGAAGGAATTTCTTGAACGCGGCTACATCATCGCCGGCTCGCCCGCCACGGTCCGTGACCGCTTGCTTGAAGCCGTCAAGGGGTTGCGGATCGGACAACTGATGGTGTTGCAGCAAGTCGGCTCCATGCCCAAGGAGCTGGTGCTGAAAAATACCGAACTGTTCGCCAGGGAAGTGATGCCGGCGGTTAAGCAACTCTGGGCGAATGAGTGGCGAGACCGCTGGTGTCCCAAACCGCTCGCCGACCGGGCCGTGCCGGGGGCGGCGGTCGCGAATTAACCGGAGGTAATAAGTATGAACGGACTACGCACCCTCAATCTCCGTAATGGACTGTTTACCGTGCAGTATTACCAGGATGGCAAAGGCGCGCCGCTCGTTTACCTCCATGGCGCGGGCGGGCTGCCTGCTTTTACTCCTGATTTAGAAATCTTGGCGCGGCACTTTGCCGTCACCGCGCCGCTGCATCCCGGTTTCGGCTCTACGGGTGACGAACACTTTCATGAAGATGTGTTGTCATTCACGCTGTACACCTGGGATGTGCTGGATGCGCTGGGAATTAACGAAGCGATTCTTGTGGGGCACTCCATGGGCGGCATGCTGGCGGCGGAAATGGCGGCGATCGAGCCGCGCCGGGTAAAGAAATTAGTGCTCGTGAGCGCGGCGGGCTTATGGTTGGATGACTGTCCGACGGCGGATTTCTTCGCCATGACGCCTGAAGAACTTGTCCAGGCGGTATTCTATGATCCTCACTCCGAGCCGGCCAAGGCGTTTTTGACGTTGCCGAAAGACCAGAATGCGGCCAACGAGGTGATGATCCAACGCATCAAGGGGTTCGCTACTGCGGGACGGTTTTTATGGCCGTTGCCTGACCGCGGCTTACGTGAGCGGCTTTATCGCGTCAAAGCGCCCACGCTCCTCCTATGGGGAGAAGCTGATCGAATTGTTCCGCCGCGCTACGCGCAAGAATTTCGCGCATTACTCACGGAAAGTGAAGACGTCAAAATCGTACTGATTCCAAAGGCGGGCCATATGCCGCTCTTAGAGCAAACGCAAGCCGCTACGAAAGCGATCCTGGAATTCTGCCTGGATTGGACCTCGTGAAAAGCAACCGTGCGTGCGCCTATCGGAACAGGGCAACCCCGTGCATACAAGTGGCGCTCTTGGCGGCAGTCGTTTACGCAAAAGTGTTTCCTTTGGAGCCACTGGGCAGAGCAAAGGCGGGCGTTTCGCCCGCCTTTGCTCATTTTCTGCTGGCATGGTTCTCGCTCCTCCTTACGGCCAGCGATGCTAAAAGCAACTCTATGGAGGAAAATGGTGACGCGCAGGGGCCAATTTTGCGCTGGAGGAGAATCCTTAAACGTTATTCAGTTTGTCTGGGTCATGTTGACCGTGGTTCTTGTCTTTTTCGGTCGTTACGCGCTTGCGTCCGCAGAGGATCTCGCCCGCGGGAAACAGCTCTACAAACTCTGCAGCGCCTGCCATGGCGAGAACGGCCAGGGCAATTCTCTGCATAACGCTCCGGTCATTGCCGGTCTCGCGCCCTGGTATATTGAGGCGCAATTGTACAAATTCCGGAGTGGGCAGCGCGGGTACCACGCCGACGATGTCGCCGGTTTGCAGATGCGGCCCATGGCGCGGGCGCTCAAAAGCGACGAGGATCTGAAATCCGTCGCCGCCTATGTCGCCGGGCTTCCTCCGGCGCAGCCCGGCGCGACTCTCCAGGGTGACGCCGCTCACGGCAAGGAGCTCTACGCGACCTGCATCGCGTGTCATGGACAAGACGGCAAAGGAAACGACGCAGTGAAATCGCCGGGGCTCATCCATCAGGCTGACTGGTATTTCGTGGCGCAGTTGAAGAAATTCCGCGATGGACTCCGCGGCGCCAGAAACGATGATCCTACTGGCGCGCAGATGCGCGCGATGACCGTCATGTTACAAGATGAACAATCGCTCACTGACCTGGCGGCGTATGTGGGGACGCTAGGAAGATAATGCGTAGACTGAGTCAAGTGGCGGCGACTCGAGAATCCTTCCCCGGGCGGAAGGAGCGCAAGAGGGAGGCGGCGACGTGACTGTGATTTCTGACCCTCTCCTCCGTCTTGCTGCTCCCAGGAGGGAGGAAGCACAACGGAGAGACGTGCTATGGGCGAAGATCAAAGCGAAGTGTGGGCGAGGAACGCCTTTTATCTGACGCTTGGCGGGTGCGTCATTTTTATTCTGTCCAGTTTCCTCTTTGTGTTGTTCCGATAAACGAGGAGAAGCTGCATGATCGCCTATTTAGTGCCGCGGGCGGCGAGCTTCGCGGGAGACATCGATGGGTTGTTCACCCTGATTCTGTTCACGGTGGGCTTCTGGTTTCTGGTGGCGCAAGGTGCGCTGTTCACTTTTATTTTTCGCTTCCGGCGTAGAGATGGCGTGCGCGCGCAGTACATCACCGGCGAGCAGAAAGCGGAGAAACGGTGGATCGCTATTCCCCATTTCCTTGTCATTCTCTGTGATATCGTGCTCATCGCCGGGACGATCATGGTGTGGGTCAACGTCAAGCAGACGCTGCCCCCGGCGGAAGAAACCGTGCGGATTATCGCCCAGCAGTGGGCGTGGACATTCGTGCAGCCGGGACCGGACGGCAAACTTGACACCGGCGATGACATTACCACGATCGATGAACTGCATGTCAAGACGGACACGGTGTACCATTTTGAACTGGTCGCCAAGGATGTGATTCATAGCTTCTCGGTGCCGGTCTTCCGGCTCAAGCAAGACGCCGTGCCGGGCCGCATCATCACCGGCTGGTTTAAGCCCATTCGGACCGGGCAGTTTGACATTCAATGCGCCGAAATGTGCGGCATTGGGCATGGACTGATGGGCGCTCGTCTCGTTATCGAATCGAAAGCCGACCACGAGCAGTGGATGAGCGCCCAGCGCCCCGAGGCCGGCCTCGCTCGCGTCGCGCTCCGCTAGCAGGGATTCAGGTCGAGGAGGACTCTCATGGCAAGTGCGGTTACTCATGGCGCGGCTCCTGCTCCTGTGGTGGTGGAAGAACACCGGCAGAATTTCTGGAGCCGGTATGTGTTTGCGACAGATCATAAGATCATTGGTCTGCAATACATGTTCACGGGCATGTTTATGGCGCTCTTCGGCGGCTTCATGGCCTATGTCTTTCGCATGCAGTTGGCGTTTCCCGGCGCGGCGGTTCCCGGTTATGGGGTGGTGACGCCGGTCGATTACAACGCCCTGGTCACCAATCATGGTACGATCATGATCTTCTGGGTGGCGATGCCCGTGCTGATCGCCGGGTTTGGGAACTACTTGATTCCGTTGATGATCGGTTGCGACGACATGGTGTTCCCCCGGCTCAATCGTCTCTCATACCAGATTTTCTTTCTCAGCACGCTCGTCATCATTGCTTCCCTCTTCGCGCCGGGCGGAGGGTTTGGCGGCGCCTGGACGGCGTATCCGCCGCTCTCGGCCAGCGCGGCGTACAATCACACGCCCCTGGGCGCGCCGTTATGGCTGCTCGCCGTGGCGCTGGAGTTCGTGGCGTTTTTGCTCGGCGGCATCAATTTCCTCACCACGGTGATGAATGCGCGCGCGGAGGGTTTGACCGCCTTCAGACTGCCGATTTTCATCTGGATGGTCATTGTGGCGGTGATCGTTTTCATGGCGTCCGTGGGCCCCCTGATAGCCGGCGCAGTGATGTTGCTGTGCGATCAGGTGGTGGGCACGCAATTCTATGACGCCAAGGCCGGCGGCGATCCCTTGCTGTGGCAGCACCTCTTCTGGTTTTTTGGCCATCCGGAAGTGTACGTCGTGCTGCTGCCCGCCATGGGCATTGTTGCGGAAGTGATTACCGTGTTCGCTCGTAAGAAGCTGTTCGCGTATAAGACTATTTTGTACACCACGTTCGCGACCGGCGTCCTGAGTTTCCTGGTCTGGGCGCACCACCAGTTTGTCGCGGGCATCGACCCGCGCATGGCGCACCTCTTTACGGTCATGACGCTGCTGATTTCCATTCCCATCGCTGAAATCGTCTTTGCCTATATCGCCACGCTGTACGGCGGGTCTATCGAGCTGACGACGCCCATGCTGTGGGCTCTAGCTTTTGTCGCCGAGTTTCTCCTCGGCGGCGTCACCGGCATCTTCCTGGGCTCTAGTGGGACGGATATTTATCTGCACGACACCTATTTTGTCCTGGCGCATTTTCACTACACGTTTGTCCCGATCGCGATCATCGCTACGTTCGCCGGCATCTACTATTGGTATCCAAAAATGTTTGGCCGCAGACTGAACGAACTCCTCGGCAAGCTTCACTTCTGGGGGACGGTTATCGGGTTTAACTGCGCGTTTATCCCCCTGTTCATCACCGGGATGGCGGGAGACCATCGGCGGATTTACAGCTACGAGGGCTTCTCGCAATTGGCGACGCCCGGGCTACAAGAGCTGCGCATTCTCGCCACCCTTGGGGCTCTTGTCATGTTGGCTTCTCAAATTCCTTTTCTGATCAACTTTGCGATGAGTTTACGGAACGGCGAGAAGGCGGGCGCTAACCCCTGGAAAGCGAACACGCTGGAGTGGACGGCGCCTTCACCGCCGCCGCACGGCAATTTCACGGCAATGCCCACGGTGTATCGCGGCCCCTATGAATACGGCGCGCCAGGTCGCGCTGAGGATTACTGGCCGCAGAACGCTCCGGCGTAAGGAACGAACGCTATGGCAAAGGCACTGACGACTCATGCTCCTTTAGCGACGACGCGCAGCGCAACGGGCATTCCTACGGGACGACTCGCTCTCTGGTGGGTGCTGGCGTCGGAGATTGTGATTTTTGGCGGTCTGTTGACAAGTTATATCATGCTGCGGCTGCATAACGCTCACTGGGCTGAAGAGGCGGCTCATACGAACACGTTCGCCGGCGCTTTCAACACTTTTGTCTTGTTAACCTCGAGCTTGTGCGCCGTGCTCGGCCATCAGGCGGCGGAAAGTGAGGATGGACCGGGGGCCGCGCGCTATCTCTGGATGACCGTCGGCGGCGGCGCGGTCTTCTTACTGGTGAAAGCCTATGAGTACACCACGGAAATCTCGCATGGCTTCACCCTCCACCGCGATGTGTTTTGGTCGTACTATTATACGGCGACTGGGCTGCACGGACTGCACGTCCTCGTCGGCATGATAATTTTAAGCATCGTCGCCGTGGGCGCCGCTAAAGGGCGGAATCTGCACCGCGTGGAGTTGATCGGCATTTACTGGCACTTTGTAGATGCGGTGTGGATCTTTTTGTTTCCGCTTTTCTATATCGCCAGATAACTCAGCGCGTCTTCTGAAGGGATGAGAACCAATGGCCGCTCATACGATCACTCACCCAAACTACTTTAAAATTTACCTGACCCTTGTCGTCCTGGCCGGCGTCAGCGTGCTTGGTCCGACCTTGGGACTGCCGCTCCTGACGTTAATCACGGCCTTTGGCATCGCCATCGTCAAAGCCACCATGGTCGCCGGCTATTTCATGCATCTCAGCATTGAGAAACGATATATCTGGTTTCTGTTGCTCATTATGCTGGCGTTCATGGGCGTGCTTTTCGCCGGCGTGGCGCCGGATGTGATGAAACAAAGCGGCCGGAACTGGACGCAGGTTGTTGCTCCACCGCCTCACGCGCCTCTCCCTCACGAATGAACGCACGCGCAAACAGTCGTGTATGAGCGCCACAGCCATGAAACTGGAGCCGCCGCGGTATCGCCCACACGCCGCTGTGCAGAACAGCGTCGCGGGAATGCTCATCTTTATCGTGACGGAGATCATGTTTTTCGCCGGTCTCATCAGTGCGTTTCTCGTTGTGAAATCCGGCGCAGTGTGGCCGCCGCCGGGGCAGCCCCGCCTGCCGATCGAGACAACAGCGTTCAATACGCTAGTTTTATTCGCGAGCGGAATCGCATTGGGCAAAGCCGAGCGGACGTTAGCCGGAGCACGCGACCTGGAGCGAACGCAAGGGCTGCTGAGTCTCGCGATGAGCTTGGGCGCCTTCTTTGTGGTGTTTCAGGGATATGAGTGGGTGCGGCTTATCGGTTTTGGCCTCACGATGACATCAAGCCCCTACGGGGCCTTCTTCTATTTGATTGTCGGCGCGCACGCGTTGCACGCCGTAGCGGCGCTGTTGGCGCTTGGGTACTGTCATCTGCAGCTCGCGCGACATGAGCTCACGAGAACTGTATTCTCAGCCACACAGATATTTTGGTATTTTGTGGTGATGCTGTGGCCGGTGCTGTATGTTCTGGTGTATCTCACATGAGCGAGGGCTCCTCGTAAGGGAAGAGAACAATGGCGACGCATACACATATTGTAAAGGAAGCTCTCAGCGCTCTCCTGATTATAAATTACTTCCTCGTTTCTCTTGTGTACATCTTTATGCCGGAGAACGCAGGGGCGTGTGCTGTGTGCTTTGTAGCGAAGAGAGAAACTCTGATGGCCTATCTCGGCACCGGGGTGATGCTTTCCATATTGCCTTTCGTTTTGGTCGGTGGTTTCGCGTGGTGGCTGCAGAGACAAATGCAAAGCTATGAACGCAGATCCGTTGCGGCGGAGAGAAGGGACCGGGCGCGAGAAGTGGTGTAAAAGAGATACGGTTTTTACCAGGAGGTTCCATGAGACGGTCATATTGGGTGAGCAGTGTGGCGATGAGTTTGCTTTTGAGCGGAACGGTTGCATCGGGCGCCGTGGCCGCGCAAGGCGATCCTGCAGCTGGGAAGGCGACATATGAGAAGATTTGCGCCACCTGTCACGGGACGACAGGGAAGGGCGATGGACCTGCCGCCGCCGCGCTGCCGGTCAAGCCGCAGAATCATACCAATGGGCAATACATGAACACGCTGACTGATGAGTATTTATTTAAGATTGTCAAAGAAGGCGGGGCGAGCGTCGGCAAAGCACAGTTTATGCCCGCGTGGGGCTCGCAACTCAAAGATCCGGAGATTTGGAGCGTGATCGCCTACGTGCGCTCGCTTGCGGTTCCGCCGTATCACGGGGGCAGTGATGCGAGTAAACCTGCGGCGCAGTCTACCGCCGGCGCGCCCGCCAAGAAGTAAGGCCCTGTATGGCGCCAGGTGAGGGTTTGACAAGAGCATGCCGGCGAAACGCCATAACCCGCCTTCACGCGACGATCAATCGTCGCGCTCGCATCATGAAGCCTGGTGAACCAGGCTCGCAGGCGGCTGCCGCCGCCTTTCCCTCTCTCTGGCTCTCTCCCCCTCGCGGGAGAGAGGACCCGGCAGCGCACGGGCAGAACCAGTACCGAACACTATTGGAAGACTGAACCCAGGGGCGGGGCGGCGCCACCCCAAAGCCGACTCCGGCCCCTTCGGTGCGATCAGCGCGCGCGTTCGCGCATCTCTCCAACCTTTCGAGAGAGACGGAGGTTTTCCTGACAATAGCGCTTTGGGCATTAGTGTTTCCTTTGGCGACAATTTCTCTTTTGCTTTTGTTTCCTTTCGTCGCACCATTCCTACACTTGGGCTAAAAATCCTCCTCTCCTTCTCTTCTCTCCGAGCTGGCATGGTTCTCGCTGCTCCGTGCGCAGACAAGATCGCTTCAAGAGAAAAGAGGAACATGCCGATGGCCAATCCATCTCCGAAGCTGGCTGCGTACACCAATATTATCGACGCTGACGGCCACATTCTGGAGCCGCCCGATGTATGGGAGAAGTACATCGACCCCAAGTTTCGTGATCGCGCGTTGCGGATCCGCAGAGGAAGTGATGGCCGGGAGTATTTAGAAGTCAACGGACGGCCCTCGAAATTTTTTAACATTAAAGCCCTCACGTTTCTTGGCGGCATGGGCCGTAGCGCCGGCGAATTGGCGACCGCCGCCCAGGGCACATATGTGGAGTCGGCGCCGTTCGGTTCAATGGACCCGCAAGAGCGCTTGCAATTGCTTGATCATGAAAACATTGCCGCAGCGTTGATTTACCCCAGCATTGGCTTGACATGGGAGTGCGAAGTTGACGATCCGGAATTATCGATGGCGTATTGTCGCGCCTACAACCGTTGGGTGGTTGATTTCTGCGCGGACTCACATGATCGCCTCGTGCCGATCGCGCACATTTCGTTACCCGATGGTCAGGAGGCGGCAAACGAGTTGGAGCGGGCGGTGAAGGCGGGCTGCAAAGGCGCGTTTGTCGCGCCGTTTACCATTACCAATAAGGCTCATGCTCATCCCGATTACGATCCCTTCTGGGCGAAGGCGCAAGAGCTGGACGTGCCGATCAGCATCCATCCCATGGCCGAACCTCCTGCGAAACGCGTGTATCAGCGGTTCAAGGATATGAAAGGCGCCGATTGGTATCATAACGTGCTCGGCGGGCAGGGACCGCAACAAGCTCTGCTTGTGCTCTTCCAATACGGTCTGTTTGATCGGTTCCCGGGCATAAAAGTCGTCCTCCTGGAGTCAAGCGCGGGCTGGGTAGGGGCCACGCTAGATCGGATGGACACCACATACGACACCGCGCTCGGCAAAACTATGGGCTTGAAGGGAAAACCGAGCGACTATTTCAAGAAACACTGCTGGGTCTCCGGCGATCCGGATGAGAAAGCCCTCGCTCTGATCGTCGACTATGTCGGCAATGATCGTTTCTTCTGGGCCAGTGATTTCCCGCACTTCGATCATCCAGCGGACTACATGAACATGCTCGCCACCCTGGTGGCGCCGCTGTCAGAGCCTGCGCGGCGCAATCTATTAGGCGACAGTTGCGCTCGCCTCTACAAAATCGCTCCGCAGCGAGGGCAGGCGCATTAAGGAGGGCCAGTATGAAAGTCATTCTGTTTTGGTTGCCGACTATTGGCGCGCGCGAGAAGATTGAACGGACCCCCCCTCCCATCGGGCGCAATAATGCAGCGTATCAGGAAATGCTAGCGGAACTCAAGGAGTTAGCCAAAGCGGCGGACGAACTTGGGTTCTGGGGCATCGCCCACACCGAGCACCATTTCCATTCGGAGGGAGCGGAGCTCTCGACGAACCCTGGGTTGTTGAATCTGTACATGGCTGAGGGCACCAAGCAGATTCGCTTCGGCTCTATTGGCTATGTCTTGCCCTCGTGGGACCCGCTGCGGCTGGCGGAGGAGACCGCCATGATCGATCACATGCTTAAGGGACGCTTCTTCGTGGGGTTAGCCCGCGGCTACCAAGACCGCTGGGTCAATGTCCTGGGGCAGAAATACCATGCGCCGGCGGCGCCGATGGATGGGTCTTACATCGATCAGAACAATCGCAAGGTGTTTGAGGAAGTCTATCGCATCATGAAGCTGGCGTGGACGCAGGACGCCATCTCCTACAAGGGCGAGTATTACGAAGTGCCGTTTCCGTATGAGGAAGGCATCAAGCGCTGGCCCCCCACGGAGTGGACGCGAAAGTACGGCGCTCCTGGAGAGATCGGCGCCAATGGGGAGATTCGTAAAATTTGTGTCGTGCCAAAGCCCTATCAGCAACCGCATCCGCCGGTGTTTCAGGCCTTCTCCGTCAGTGAGGCAACGATCCGCTGGTGCGCGCAAGAGAAAATTGTTCCCACCATTCTCACTGGTCCTGTCGACCATCTCGCCCAGCTTGTCCATGCCTATAAAGATGAAGCGAACAAGGCGAGCCGGAATCTCCAGCTTGGCGAGAGCGTCGGCGTGGTGCGCGGCATCTGGCTGGCCGATTCCTATGAGGAAGGACTGGCGCATGCCGAGCGCTATACTGGCTGGATTTGGGAAAACACCTTCTCGCACTTTGGTTTTTGGGAGGCGTTTCGTTTCGCCGGCGAGCAAGGCCCTATCCCTAAGCCGGGAGAGAGGGCGGCCGAGCGGATGGCGAAGGCTGACTACGCTCTGGTCGGCACGCCGGATCAGGTGAAAAGGAAGCTGGCGACCATCGTGGAAAAGACGCAGCCTGAGTATCTCATATGGCTAGGAGATCAAGGGATCATGCCCAAAGAGCTGACGCTGCGCAACCTGGAACTGTTTGCGACCAAAGTGCTGCCGGAGTTTCGCTGAAACGCCTCACGGAAAAAGAGGGGCGTGTATTTCTTCCTGCCAAAGCAACGAGGTTGGCGTACGACATATTGACGACGTCAAGGAGGAAACATATATGAGCTATCGCATCATTTCTGCTGATTCACACATGACCGAACCGCCCGATTTGTGGACGACACGGCTGGATCAGAAATACCGTGACCACGCTCCTCAGGTGATTGAGTCCTACGAAGGGAAACGGGGGGCCTACTTTGTCTGCGAAGGGCTCAAGCCCTTTCCAGTCGGCGGCATCTTTGGCTCCGGCAAGAAAGCCGAAGATTTGCCGGAGCATTTCAAGAAAGGATATGAGGCCGCGCCCAAGAGCGTATGGGACCCCGCTGAACGCCTCAAAGAACAGGATCAAGATGGGGTGAGCGCGGAAGTGCTGTACACCTCTCTTGGGATGTTTCTGTACGGGTTGGAAGACGTCGGGCTGCGCTCGGCCTGTTTCCGCGTCTACAATGACTTCGTCGCCGATTATTGCCGCTACAATCCCAAACGGCTTGTTGGTCTTGGGTTGATCGACCTTGCCGATATTCCCGCAGGGGTCGAGGAGCTCAAGCGGTGCGCGAACATGGGACTGCGCGGGGCGATGATTTGGGCGTCGCCGCCGGAAGAGAAGCCCTACACCGATCCCGATTATGATCCCTTTTGGGCGGCGGCGCAGGACCTCCATATGCCGCTGTCGCTTCACATCCTTACGGAACGACGCGGCGGCGGCGTTGGCGCGGGTGGACGGCGGCGTTTCTTGACCAATTATCTCTCCGTGCCGCATGGCATTCAGAAGCAACTCGCGATCATGATCTTTGGCGGGGTGCTGGAGCGTTTCCCCAATCTTATGCTCATCTCCGCGGAGAATGACGTCTCATGGATTCCGCACTTCATGTATCGGATTGATCATGCCTATGATCGTTTTCGACATTTTCAGGGCCTGACGCTGCCCCTGCTGCCCAGCGAGTACGTCAAACGGCAAGTGTACGCCACTTTTCAGTTTGAGACAGTCGGCAGAGACTTGGTGGATGCGTACGGCGCCGAGCGCATGATGTGGTCTTCGGATTATCCCCACACCGATTCTCCCTGGCCGCATTCGCGGGAGTATATCGAAGGCCCGGCGTTCAAGCGCCTTACGCCGGCGGAAACACAGAAGATCGTGGCCGACAACGCCGCCCGACTGTATCAGATCGACTAACGAGTAGGGGGCGGATTAATTCCGCTGCGCTCATGAGGGAGCAAGACGAATGCCGCGTTGAGAGTCGCAAAAGAACTTGTGGGCATGCCTCATGCGATTGCGAAGGGAACTGATTTTTCTGACGAGCAGAGGGGAGGGATGTTGATCGATCTCCATACACATACGCAGCCGCTCTCCTTGTGTAGTCACCTCAGCCTGCCTGAACTGGTGGCCCGAAGTCGCGCCGCCGGGCTGGATGGTCTATGTCTTACCGAGCACGATGCCATGTGGTCCGTCGATGACCTGGCCCGTGTGACCGACGCCACCGGCTTTCTCCTGCTCCGTGGGATTGAAGTGTCCACCACGCAAGGTCATGTGCTCGTCTACGGTTTATCCAGGTGGAGAGATATTTACGGCATGGAATGGAGTGTCCATCGCTTGCGTAAGATAGCCGATGACCAGGGGGCGTTCTTAGTCAAGCCCCATCCTCTGCGAGACGGCGACTTCACCGCGCGCGCGGACGGCTCCCTGCTGCCTGGAGGGGAGGAGCGCCTCGCGTTTTTTGACGCCCTGGAGGTCTTGAACGGTGGAGAATCCGATGCGGCCAATGCCCTCGCTGCGGCAATTGCTCACGCCTATGGCCTCAAGGGCACTGCTGGCGGGGATGTCCACGCGGCGGCTGGAGTTGGCCGGTGCGCCACCCGGTTTGCGCGCGCGATTCGTTCCGAGAGTGAGCTGGTCGCTGAGCTCCGGGCTGGCCGTTTTACGACCGTGGATCTGCGGCTGTCAGTAAAGACGTAAAACAAGAGCGGGCGCGGAAGGAAAGTCGTCAACCGGGACGACAACGCGCAAACGGCGCCGTTTCCTTTGGAACCGCATGATTCTTGTGGGTGTTTCCTGGGGCGGGGCGCGGAGGGCGTGACCGGCGGAGCGAAGCGCTCTCACCGGGTTAACCATTCCTCAGACGTCAAAATTTTTATGGTCGCGTAATTTCTTTACCGTCTGTCACGTAAGGAGGGCATATGCCACAGTTCGATACGATCATTAAAAATGGCACGATCGTCGATGGCACGCGGGTGCCGCGCTATCGCGACGATATCGGCATCAAGGACGGTAAGATCGTCAAAATTGGCAAACTGAAAAGCAGCGACGCCCACCAGGTGCTCGACGCCACAGGACTGATTGTCGCTCCAGGAGCCATTGACGGTCATACCCACTACGATTTTCAGATCCACTGGGATCCGTACTGTACGATTGGCAGTTGGCACGGGGTAACCACGGTCCTGGTCGGCACGTGTGGGTTTGGCGCCGCACCGCTGCACGCCAAAGACCTGGATCGTGCGATTCTGTCGCTGGTGCGGAACGAAGCGATTCCCTTTGAGCCAGTGAAGGCGGCAATCCCGGCTGCGAGGTGGGAATCTTTTCCACAATATCTTGATTTTCTTGACACGCTGCCGCTAGGCGTAAACCTCCATCATCTGGTGCCCATCTCCCCGTTGGTGGCGTATGTGAGGGGCGGCTTCGATGAGGCCAAGAAAGGCTTGCCCAACGAGCAGGAAATGGCGGAAATCGTCCGTCTCTTGAAAGAGGCCATTGCTGCGGGCGCCAACGGCTGGTCGTTCCAGCGCTTGTTTCCTGAGGGCACGCTCTCGGTGCAGCGCGACTATGATGGCACGCCCATGATCACGGATCTCCTGCCGGACGAGTTCTATCTAACCCTGGCTAAGGCTTTGGGCGAGATGGGCGAGGGGTGTATCCAATATACTCAGGCTGGGGCCACTGCGGCAGAGAGTCGGGAGGACCGGTTCAAGCGGGATGTCGAGTTCGGCGGGCGTCTGGCCGAAGTAAGCGGGCGGCCGGCGCTGTTTAACGCCGTGCAGGTCAATGACCGCCATCCGCTGGCGTTCCGCTCGCAGTTGAAAGCCCTGGAGGAAGCCCACGCCAAAGGACAACAAGTGTTCGGCCAGGCGCTCACCGCGCGCATTCCCGCCCGGCTGACCTTCGAGAACTGGAACCTGTTTGACAACAGTCCCACCTGGCGCGAGGCGACGCTCGGGACCATAGAGGAGAAAAAGGCGAAGTTGGCCAACCCTGAAATCCGTCGAAAAATGAAAGAGGAATTTGACTCGCATGCGTACCCCCTTGTCCTGTTCGGCGAGATCGAGGATTTCCTCGCCCGCAGGGTGCGCCGCGTGGATTTAAAGGAGCAGTACGAGGGGCTATCAGTGAAACAGATCGCCGAGCGGGAAGGAAAGCACCTCATCGATGCGATGCTTGATCTCACCGTGGCGGATGACTTGAGAACCGAGTGGCAAACCCCATCGCTCAACGAGAATGCTGAGCTGACCAGAGAATTGCTGAATTCGCCGCACGTGTTCGCTGGTCTGTCCGACGGCGGTGCTCATGTGAAGTTCATTACTCCAGGCACATGGCCGACCGATCTCTTGACATGGTTAGTGCGGGATACAGGCGTGCTCTCGCTGGAAGAGGCGCATTTCCGCATGAGCGGGTTGCCGGCGTGGGCCGCGGCCATCAAGGATAGGGGCACGCTGCGTGAGGGAATGGCCGCAGACATGATGGTCTACGACCTGGCGAAACTGAAGATTTTACCATCAGAGATTCTCAACGATCTCCCGCTCGGCGATTGGCGGCGGGTGCAGCGCGCTGACGGCTATCGCTGGATCCTGGTCAACGGACAGATAATTTTCGCAGACGGGAAATGCACGAACGCCCTACCGGGCAGAGTGTTGCGCCACGGCAGGGCCAACTAAATCGCGCCACACAACATTCCTGGAGTGAACAGGGAAAGAGGAAATATGGACTTTGGACTCTTGTACGAGATCGAGGTACCCAAGCCTTGGCACGATCGGAGCGAGCTCGATGCCTACCAGCAGGTCTTTGCGCAAGTCGAACTGGCTGAGGAAATGGGGTTCTCACACTTTTGGACCGTAGAACATCACTTTCTGACCGAGTTCTCGCACTGCTCGGCGCCGGAAGTTCTCTATGGCGCCATCAGTCAGCGGACCAAGAAGATGCGTATCGGTCACGGCGCTGTACTGTTGCCTTTCCCCTACAACCATCCCATTCGCGTTGCCGAGCGGGTGGCGACGCTCGATATTATCAGTGGCGGGCGCGTGGAGATGGGCACAGCCCGTTCCATCAGTTTGGTTGAGTTGGAGGGGTTTGGTATTCCGCCCGAAGAAACCCGCCCGCGATATCTTGAAGCGCTGGATATCATCACCTCGATTTGGAAGAACGACGGGAAGATTGCGTACACCGGGAAATACTTTAAGATTCCAGAGCGTACGGTCGTGCCGCGGCCCATACAGAAGCCGCACCCGCCCATTTGGGTTGCCGCCACAGGCGAAGAGACGCACGCGCTCGCTGGATCCCTGGGATGTGGAGTGTTGTCTTTCACCTTCCTGGTGCCTCCGGAAGAGATGGGGCGACGCTTGCAACTCCATAAACAGGCGTGGGACGCCTGCACCAAGCCCATCGGTGCGCAAAAGAACTATGGGGCGGCGACGTTTACGATGGTGCACTGTGCCGAGACCGATCAGGAGGCGCGAGAAAATGCTGCGGAGTCTATCTTGTGGTACACCCGCTACGCCTGGGATCTGATCATTGAACTAGCGAAAACGAGCGGCGCCCCGTCGTATGCTTACACCAGGCAGATGTACGACTTGGACATCAACAAGATCACCTTTGACTATCTTAATGACAACGACATGGTGATCGTCGGCGACCCGGACACCTGCCGCAGGAAGCTCAAGCGCTATCAGGAAGCCGGCATGACCCAGTTGTTGGCCTTTATGCAGATTTACCGCATTCCGCACCAGAAGGTGATGGATTCGATCCGGCTCTTTGGGAAGCACGTGATCCCCTATTTCAAATAGGCTCCGGTATAACCCACAGCGCGTGAGGGCTTGATTGGTCGGGCCCTACCTGTGGCGGTGTACGAAGATCTTATGGCCCGGTTGAATGGGAGTAACAACCCAGACCCCTGAGGAGCAAGGCAAACCTGAACTCGACCACCCTGAGGTCAGATACGCATCACCTGCTATCGTCTTCGGGAATTTGCGCAATGTCGGCAAGCCAGACGGCGACCTCACTATCGCTCGGAGCGCGGTAGTCGCCGCGCGGAGACAAGGAGCCGCCTGACCCGACCTTTGGCGCGTTGGCGATGCAGCTCCGTTTGTATTGGCTGAACTGAAAGAAGCGCTCAGCGAAGACCCTGAGCCAGCGCTTGATGTCGCTGAGCGCATACTGATGACGCTTCATCTCTGGCGCCTCAGGCCAGAGACCAAGCGTCTGATCTCGCCATGCACTCCACGCGAGAAACGCCACCTTCGCAGGCGCGTACCCGAAGCGCAACACATAATACAAATGAAAATCTTGGAGCTCATACGGACCGATCACGTCTTCCGTATGCTGCGTAGGCTGGTCGCCCTCTTCGCCGGGAACCAGTTCCGGGCTGATAGTGGTGTCCAGCACGTCGGCCAGGACGGCGCTCACCTCGTCGCCAAGCTGGCGCGTGTCCGCCACCCAGCGGATCAGGTACTGGATCAGCGTCTTGGGAATGCTGGCGTTAACATGATAGTGCGCCATATGATCGCCGACCCCATAGGTGCACCACCCGAGTGCGAGTTCGCTCAAGTCGCTCGTCCCAATCACCGGCGCACCGTGTAGATTCGCCAGGCGGAAGAGATGGCTCGTGCGTTCCCCTGCCTGCACGTTCTCAAAAGTCAGGTCGAACACCGGCGCGCCCTCAGCGTAGGGGTGCCCGATATCCTTCAGCATTTGCAGGCACGAGGGGCGGATATCGAGTTCATGGGCCGTTGCGCCTACCGTCGTCATGAGCCGCTTTGCTTGCTGCAGCGTGCGCTGGCTCGTCGCGAACCCTGGCATCGTGTAGGCGAGGATGTGGTGGCGCGGTAGACCCATCACATCCAGGGCGTGAGCGCACACTAACAAGGCGTGAGTCGAATCAAGACCGCCAGATACGCCAATCACCACTTTGTCCGCCTTGATCGCATGCAAGCGTTTCACGAGCCCTTGCACTTGAATCTCGTAGATTTCTCGACACCGCTGATCGCGGCGCGTCGGATCACTCGGCACATAGGGGAAGCGGTCGTAGACGCGGTCGAGCAGGATTGTCTCCTTGACGGGCAAGACCGCCGCACAACGCACCGTGTGAAAGGCCCGCAGGACTTCACGGTGGCGATGGGCGGCCTGGCCGAAACTGTTCTGCCGCATCCGGTCTTGTGACAAGCGATCCAGGTCAATGTCTCCCGTAATCAATTGTGGTCCATAGACGAAGCGCTCGGTTTCGGCCACCAGCGCGCCGTTCTCATAGATCATGCCATGGCCGTCCCAGGCGAGGTCCGTAGTGGACTCGCCATAGCCTGCCGCGCAGTAGAGATAGGCGGCCAGGCACCGCCCCGACTGGTTAGCGACCAGCTGACGACGATACTCATCTTTCCCAACGGTAATATTTGAGGCGGACAGGTTAATAAGAACTGTTGCCCCCGCCAGCGCTGCATAGGAAGACGGTGGGATCGGGACCCAGACGTCCTCGCAGATCTCCACGTGGAAGGTGAGGAGTGGTTGTGCCTCAAGCTGGAATAGGAGCTGGTTGCCGAACGGGATGTCTTGCTGTCCGCACACCTCGATGCGATCCCGCCGTGCGGCGTCGGCCGGCGTGAAGTGGCGCAGTTCGTAAAACTCGCGGTAATTGGGCAGGTAGGTCTTCGGCACGACGCCGAGAATCTTGCCCTGGTAGAGCACGACTGCGCAGTTATAGAGGAGGTGATCCACGCGCAGCGGCGCGCCGACGACCGTTATGACTGGGATATCCCGAGACGCAGCGAGCACTGCGTCGAGCGCCCGCATGCAGCCATCCAGCAGCGCTTGCTGATGAAAGAGGTCTTCACAGGAATAGGCCGATAAGCCCAGTTCGGGGAAAACCGCGAGCATCGCCTGCCGCTCGCCTGCCGTCCGCAGCGAGGCGATAGTTTGGGCAGCATTGAAGAGGGGGTCAGCAACCCGCACGTTCGGGATCGCCACCGCCACGCGGAAAAAGTTATGAGTGTACAGATTGAAAAAGTTCGTATTCATCGCAGGACGCACACCATTACGGCAACAGCTATACAGCAGAAGCCGGGCCGAGAGCAACCAGGGAAGTTGTCTATCGAATACAGAACAAACCTGGTCCTGTCAGCAGCTGATCGTAGGCTGCGGTCGCAATGCCCGACATGATCGAAATGATTATCGGTCATCGCTGCGGTACAATTGGCGGGCCATTTTGTTTGCTCCTCTAAGACAGAAGCAGCGGGACGATATGGTGCGTCGATCACCCGGCGAGGCTAGGCTTCACCGGTCATTTGTGGGTGCGAGCTCCAGCACGAAGAAGGAGGGGAGGGAAGAACGGCGTGACTGTTCATTGCCCCAGGAGCTGCCGGCGAATATCAAATTGTCTCTGCTGTCTGTCCACAACGCGCGAATCTCAATATCTTCGCTGCCGGTATGGCCGGTCACGGCTCGCAAGTCGATCGTGGAAACAAGAGGCGAGGGGGTGCGCGAAAGGTCGAAGACGTCTACCTGTCCGCCTTCATTACCGGCAATCAACCAGCGCCCCGAGTGCGTGACCGTGTTGGTAAAGCGACGCGGGATAAACTGCTGCAACTGCAAGGAGCCGGCGTCGTATAGGAAGATGCCGGACCCACAGCAGCCGGGCACGGTTTGCGCCAGCATGGCCCCGCTGACATACAGGTTGGGCTGCGCCGGGTGTCCCCATACATCGAACGGTGTGGGCACGCCCCCGACGCGCGCTCCCGTGTGCTGATGGAAGACGACGGTCGTGTAGGGCGCGAACGTCTGTCCGTAGGACATTATCGGAGCCAGCGTCTCCTTCGCCAGCCGTATCCCCACCTCGCCTTCATTCAACGCCGTGAGATAGACAGCAGCGCGATCGACAGCGACTTGGGCTTGGCCCTTGGCGACATACACGTCGGCGCCGCGCACCGCCACGGCGCCGAGGCCGAAACTGGAGAGCGAGAGCGCGGCAACCCGTACGAGAGGCGCACCCTTGCGATAAATGCGCAGGACGCCATCCGCTGAGGCCACATAGAGAGCGCGGCGGTCGCCGCGGACGGCGGTCAAGGGTGCAGTCGTATCCTGGATGACTTGGAGGAGTGGAAAGTCCGTGGCCCGTTGGCGAGACAGGACAAAGAGTTTGCCTTGGGAGGATGCCAAATAAATGCGCTCACGATCCGCGTAGACCGCCTGGCTGCTGACCAGACTGCCATCGAGCCGGCTTCTGGCGCTCACGAGCCGTACGGAGACGGGACTCTCAGCGCGCGGCGTAGACCATGCTACCATCGTGAGCAAGGCGGCAAGCAGGAGTGGGCTGCGCATCAGTTTCCTTTCCTCCCTACAAGGGAGCGATTCCTGGCAACGCACGAGGCGCGCCGAGGTGCACGGTTAACTCGCGCAAGGCGCAATATGGATGCCAACTCCTGTACGCGTGGGCGACGCTTCCCAGCGATGCGACACGACCAGGGAAATCGAAGAATTGATCCTTTTGGGGTCAGGTGAGAGAGTGGCTGCAGGCGTAACACAATCGGGTCGTAACGCCCGTGTGAGAGAGAAACGGCGCAAAATCCTTCACATCTTGTATGTGGTCATCCGCGCCCGATACGGCGGCGACGTCGATTCCCACCCGCTCGGTCCCGGAAGAGGAGACCAGGGCTTCGCCCCTGGCGCACGGCCACAGGCGGGCGGAACGATCACAGGGGGCTCGGAACCTGCCCTGAACGAAGCGAAGGGAGAAACCTCGCCTCAAAAGCACAGTCGAAGCAGATGTAGAGCTTGGTTCGGCGTCCTGCGACTTCTTCGTTGCGTGTAGCCTGTCCCGAGCCCCTCATCAGGCTCAGGACGAGGAGAAAAGCGCCCCACCGGGGGCGAGGAAAGGTATGAAACTGCTGTGATTCGATTTAGACGAGCCCCAAGGACGCCAGCGGACTGCGGTCCACTACGGGGGCCCAGCTGACGCCTGCCTGCAAAGGGGAAGCTCCGGGCGTTTTCTCGTACGGATCGGGCAGGTCGAGTTCTCTGGCATAGTCGCGAATCGCCGGCACGACCTCTTCCGCCATGAGTTTCATGCTGGTGAGCCGATCCTGGTTGCTGACCGGCCCCTGGATGTGGAAGAAAATGAAAATGCCAGGCCGTAGCACTTGCAACATGGTCTTGATCTTCGGAATCACGGTCTTGGGCGATCCGACGATGATCTGCAGCCCTTTTTGCGCTTTCTCATAACTGCTGACAAGCTTGCGGCGGATTTCTTGATACTCTCGTTCCGCGGCCTCAGGATCTTCCTGCGCCATGTGCAGTTTCGTCTGGCTCACCCCCAACCAGCTGCCGCCCGGCTGTTTGGCTAACATACGAATCGCGCTCTTGGAGTTATAGCCCGGCGGCAGCGTATGCTCTGGACGAGAGAAGGCGGTTTGTCCGCCGCCGAAGATGAAGCCCTTGCCAAGTTCTTGCGCTTTCTCCTCGGTTTCCGCCACGAAGGTCGGAATCAGATAACCGAAATTCTCCGGCCCGGCCTGGTACCCGTGTCTTGCGGCTTCATCGGCGTAGAGTTCCCACAGATCACAGGTTGGCCCGATCGCTGTCCCGAGCCCGACGTAGGGATAGCGATGCTCCGCACACCACCGCACGGTTTCGGGGCTGAGGACCCCCGGAATCCACATCTGCGGATACGGCTTTTGGTACGGCAACGCCCACGGGTTGACATGGCGATAGTGGAAGTGTTTGCCTTCGTAGCGCCACGGTCCGGGTCGCGTCCAGGCTTGAATAATGAAGTCATGCGCTTCGTTGAAGTACTCGCGGTTGTAAGCAGGATTGGCATTGTTGAAAAATTGCTCACTGCCGGCGCCGCGCACCCACCCGGCCACCAGGCGGCCACGAGAGATCAGGTCGATCTCGGCCAGCTCCTCCGCCATCCGTAACGGATGCTTGATTACTGGCAAGGGATTCCCGACCAGGACGATTTTTACTTGCTTGGTGATACGGGCAAGAATAGCGGCTTCGACATTCATCACGCCGCCCATGCAGAACGGCGTGCCGTGATGCTCATTCAACGCCACGGCGTCAAAGCCGAGCTCCTCAGCGTAGCAGGCTTCATCAAGGAAGAAGTTGTAATCGTCAGCTCCTTTCTCGCGGTCAAAGAATTTGTTCGATACCCCAAAGAAGGCGTGGTTCTTAAAGACTTCTTCCTCTGGCACCCAGCGATAAGGTCGTTCAGTGAAATATCCGACTTTCATTGGTCGTGCTCCTCCCGTTTAGGCTGCGAGAAACTGCTTCACAATTCTTATAAATTCACCAGGGTGCTCAATCTCGGGGCGATGTCCCACACCGGGAATGATCGCCACCCTGGCGCCAGGGATCGCGCGCCGGTAGGCGTCAATACAGCCCTGCGGCACGACGGCGTCCTTCAGGCCGCGGATCAGCAGGGTAGGGAGATTTTTCACTCCCTGCAGCAAGTACGGCAGGCTGGGGTTATGCATGTACGGCTCCCAGCCGATCCGCGCGGTTTCCGCCCGCGCATCTTCGAACGCCTCAAACTGCTCCGGCGTCATCTCGCCGCCATAAATCTTGCCGAACTCGGGCGTGTTCACTGGATCGGCGACAGTCTTGCGCAGGAGAGAACGAATCGTGAGCGGAAAGATATCCAGAATCTCTCCGTCGTCTGGCTTGAGCCCCATCGGCCCCACGAGCGTCATGCGCGAAAAGATCCTCGGATCCGACGCCGCCATTTCAGCGGCAATGAAACCGCCGACAGAGAAGCCTAGCACATCAACAGGATCAAGTTTCATGTCGCGCACCATCATGGCGTAGAAGCCGCCCAAATCGCGGTAGCTGCGGATCCACTCTAGTCGAGGCGTTTTGCCAAAGCCCGGCTGCAGAGGAATGAGTAAGGTGTGCTCTCTGGCCAGCGCCTCATTCCAGCTCATCCAGCCCGGATAGCCCAACTCATCATGAAAAATCAGTAAAGGCCTTCCCGATCCGCCTTTAATCAGCCTGAGATCAACGTCGGCGACGTTGACGGTTTCTTCGCTCCATGTAGCCACAGCTCGGTCCTCCTGTTCTAACGACTTCTGGGCTTTTCAGAGAGGAGGACCAAACAGCAGCAAACCCTCCTCGTACTCTTGGAATCAGCAATATCCGCGCCGGAAGATTTGCTGATAAAAGGCCGCTTGCCGCCGCTCTCGTGGCGCGAGAGGAAACACCAGAGAGAGGACACTGACGCCAACGGAGACAGCGTCTACATCAACGGGAAAGGTGCAAGAGAAGCCGCCTGGTTTAAGGGATGCTCGATGGCCGCTGTCGCAACGCTACAATCCAGCCCAATTTCCGGATTCAACCTTAACAACCTCTTGTGATCGGCCAAATTTATGAAGCGAGGCAACACCTTGCCGTGGCTGTCAACCGGCTTGCAGAGCTTCCTCAACCGGGAAATTAAGAAAAGCGTATGCGATGCTCTGTGGTCGAGGTTTCTCGTGATGAAGCCGCCGGCAGAAGTAACGTAAAGGTCGTGCCTTCTCCAGGCGTGCTCTGATACGTCAACGCGCCGTGGTGGGCCGCGACGATCTGCCGTACAATGGTCAGTCCCAAGCCTGTGCCCTTCGCTTTGGTAGTGACAAACGGTTCGAAGACATCGACCCCGGCTGGAATTCCTACCCCGGTATCCGTAATGGCCAGCCGCACCTGCGCGCCGGCGTTAGACGCACTCACTGTGAGCGTTCCTCCAGTCGGCATGGCCTCCGCTGCGTTTTTGCACAGATTGAGGATGACTTGTTTGAGTTTCTCTCCATCGGCCTGGACGAGGGCCAGCTCAGGCGGAAACGAACAGGTGATGGTCACGCCCTGCGCGCGGTACGTCAGCGTCTCCACCGCCAGGACCTCTTCGACGATAGTCTTGAGCGAGACCGGACGCAAGGTGAATTGCGGGCGCCGCGCCAGCGCCCGGAACTCCTCTAACAGAACAGTCAGTCGCTTCATTTCGCCAAGGATGTTCTCGAGGGAGGCCAACGCTTTCCCATCGATTCTGGGCTCCTGTTTCAGCAGGCGGCGCTCTAATAGCTGGGCGGCCATGTACATGCTGTTCAGCGGATTTCCTATCTCGTGCGCGAACGTCGCCGCCGTTGCGCCGATGGCGGCTAACCGTTCCCGCTCCAGGAGCTGTTGCTGAAGTGCGAGCTTCTCCGTCACGTCTTGACCAATCAGCAGCACGCCGCTCATGCTCCCCTCCGTATCTTTTAGGGTTGTTGCCGACCACTCGATCTCGCGCTCCTGTCCATCGCGCGTGACAAGCGCAATGGTCGCGCGGTGCGGATGAAGTCCGCGCAGGACCTCCGAGAGCATGGTCTGTACGCGATCGCGCAGACGCTCTGGGATGAAAAGGGCCGCCCAATTCCGGCCCTGTACAGCGGTAAGGCGGTAACCGGAGAGTTCCTCGA
Organism: Candidatus Methylomirabilota bacterium; assembly: GCA_035575235.1. Classification (GTDB taxonomy): domain Bacteria; phylum Desulfobacterota; class Binatia; order Bin18; family Bin18; genus SYOC01. The sequence continues at coordinate 6,554 of DATLYA010000371.1, read as the reverse complement.
GATACGGATTGAAACGGACGATGCGACCCTCACGGTCCAGCACAAGGACGATAACCGGCGCGGTGTTGATTAACTGCTCAGCGAAGTCTCGTTGCCGTTGCACTTCCAGCGCCTGATGTTGCGCCTGGGCGCGTAGTCCTGCCTGCTGGAGCGCCAGGGCGATCTGGTCCGCCACTTCTTCAGCCATCGCAATCTGCTCGGCCGAAAACGTGGTCGCCTGAAAGCGCGATAAATAGAGAAGACCGATGGTCTCATGCTGCACTCTCAGCGGAAGCCGCAGATACGACCGAACGCCATTCGTGCGGAGAGACTGGAGAAAAGGAGGAAGCCGGTCGCGGGCGCCAAGATCCTCCTCAATAGTGAGGCGCCCTTGATAGGCCTCCTCAAGCTCTCCGTGCGCGGCAAGGGGAAAGCGTGTCCCTCCCTCTCGCGGGAGAGCCTCCTCACTGTCAAGCGCTAGCAGCATCGTTTCTTTACTGTCCGGCGCCAACACGTGCACACTGGCCCGGTCACACTGCACCAGCACTCGCAGGCGGCGCAGACTGGTTGTCGCAATGTCTTCAATTGGGGCGGCGGCTAAGATCGCGCGGTCGATCGTGCGTAATGCCGCGAGGCGCTCAACTGAGTGACGCAAGGCTTCAGTGCGCTCCGCCACCCGGCGCTCCAGCTCCGCATTCAGCAGTCGCAGGAAGGCGGTCCCTTCCTGGGAGCTCCGCTGGGCCAGCTCAAACGGGGCCAGACTCTCTGCGAAGACCGCCGCTGCCGCCTGGGTAAGACGGACGCTCTCCTCACTGTCAAGCCTCTGGAGCAACAGGGCGACGAGCGCTTCTTGCTGCAGGGCGACCATGTCCAGGACGTTCAGATGCTGAGCGACGGCATTCCGTCCCAGCTCATAGGCCTGCAGGAGCGTAGATTCCCCACCCCCGGCGATATATGTCTGCAGTACGGTGCGCAATTGCTCGGCGAGAGAGTCGTGAGGGGTCTTCACAGGCCGGCCCCCTGGTATCGTGCGACAAGGACGAGGGCGTCATCCGTCGCCTTCCCATAACGAGCCAAGATCTGGTCAGCGAGCTGCCGTGGTCCGTCTTGAGCAAGGCGGAACAAGGGATTGCGCAATACCGGCTCCTGGAGAAAATTCCTGCGCACGCCGTCCGTCGCAAAAATTAAGAGATCTCCCGGCCGTACAGGCAGCAAGGCGGCCCGCAGCGGAGGCAGTTGATAGCCCACCACTCCGCCGCGCAAGGGAAGCGATTCTCGCGCCGGCTGCGCGTCCCCATCGCCGCGGAGCAAGACCCCTTCTACATCCCCTATACCGACCCATGTCATGTGGTCATCGTGCGCGCGAAATGAGGCGAGACTCATGACGACGCCCCGTGTGCCTTTCAACTGCTCGTGACATTGCTGCAGCAGCAAGAGGGGAGAATCCTGCGCGTGCGCACTGAGGGTAGCGATGGCGCGAGTGGCGGCAACGACCGCGTCCTCACCATGGCCTAAGCCGTCAACGACCGCGACCAGGGCGCCTCCTGGAAATGGCGTCGCCAGATAGACGTCGCCAGACACGCGTTGTCCTGCACGAACAGAAGTTGCGACACTCCCAGACAGCAACGGCAAGGAGAAGGAGTGGGTCATATCTATAGTTAATATTTCCATTTCTTCATGGTGACAATCGTCCCTTTGCCAACCTCTGAGACGATAGAGAACTCGTCCATAATGCGCTTTGTGCCAGGGAGCCCCAGGCCCAGGCTCCCTGAGGTCGAATACCCGTTCTGCAACGCGCGCTGAATGTCCGGAATTCCTGGTCCTTCATCAGCGGCAATGATGGTGATGCCGGGTCTATGTTCCTGCTCCGGACGCAAGATAATCTCGCCGCAACGTGCATACATCAGGATATTGCGCGCCATCTCCGAAATCGCCGTGGCGATCAGCGTCTGATCAGCGCTGGAGAAGCCCAGCTGCGCAGCCACCGCACGCCCGGCCTGGCGCGCGGTGATAATATCCCCCCCTTGCCTGATCGGCACCCGAGTCTCAGCCGCCACGCGCTGTCCTCATCATACGTGCTGCTCTAACAGCGCCAGTCCATCCTCCAGGTCCAACGCGGTGTCCGCTCCAACTAACGACAGCCCTAAGCGCACCATGGAGAAGGCCACGTCGGGTTGAATGCCGACAATCACTGTCCTTGCGCCGCGTAACTTAATCGCATGGGCGAGGTCTCGCAACGTGCGCGAGGCGAAGGAATCCATCACGTCAAGCGCCGCGACGTCGATAATGACCCCGCGCGTACGGTATTGGCCGACACGGGCGACTAACTCCTGCTGCAGTTGCGCCAGGTCTTCATCTGTTAAGGCGTCTTGAATCGAGGCGATGAGGTAGGGGCCCTGTTTGAGAATCGGTACGCGCACGGCTTATGACCTTTCTACGGGGCGGTCCGCTGTCGCGCTCTCCACTTTGTGGACTGCATAACCCAGGAGCTGCTCGGCGGCTTCAATGCCATCCTGCAACGTGCCCACTGTCTGGACCGTGCCGAGGTCAACTCCAAGGCGAACCAACGCATGAGCGACCTCCGGAGAGAGTCCAGACACGATGACTATAGCCCCCATAAGGCGCGCCGCCTGTACGGTCTGGAGGAGGTGATTTGCGATCGCCGAGTCGACCGTCGGCACGCCGGTGATATCCATCACGACGACTTTCGCTCGATGGGTGCGGATGCCATGCAAGAGCTGGGTAGTGATTTGCTGTGCACGGGGAGAGTCGATCGCCCCGATAATCGGCAAGAGCAGTAATCGTTCTCGCAACGGCAGCACGGGCGTGGAGATTTCGCGGATTGCCTCCTGCTGCTCACGAATTGTGCGCTCCCGTTGGAAGAGGTAGGTCTCGGTCGCCAACCCCATGTCGAAGAAGACGAGTTTCAGCAGCGACAGAAAGAGGGGAATAACCTGCTCGGGGTGATTCCCATAGGCTTCGACAAAGTGCTTCATGACCGTCCGCAGATAGAAATTGTACGCACTCAAGTACAGTTCGATCGGCAAGTCGATGCGTTCGTGCGCCACGCCGATCCGTAGCCGATCTTCCACATATGCGGCGTCATAATGCCCTTGCGTGAGCCGCAGAAAATATTGTTTTTGCGCTGCTTTCACACGGGCCAGCACGACCGGATCGGTGAAGAATTTCTTACTTTCCTCAAACGATAACAGATGCGCGTAGAAATCCTCAATCACACGTTCTGCATATTGCTGGGCTAAGTCGTGCAAGCCTCGTAATCGCTCACTGTCCTCATCGCGCAACTCCAGGAACGCCTTGCGCCGGGCAAGCGTTTCTTCGGTCAATCCCATTTCTCGCATGAGCGCCAAGGTTACACTTGGTCGCGTCTGGTCAGCCATCCTCTTCTCCTCTCGTGGGGGGCGAACGAAAAGGGGTAGTTGCTGAGAATTCATCAATCTACTTGCACCGTCAAGGACAGGTCATGAGGGCGACCGTGGGCATGAAAAGGGAGCGTGGCGCGCGTATGATGAATCTGTGAGCTCAGGAGCCATTCCTGATACGGGTCGAAGCTCTAGGATGCGCCGATCGCGGGCGCGCGGGCGTCGCTCCGTCGGGACCATCTCTCTCTTCGTCGCAGTTGGTGGGACGGTCGTGAGCCGCATTCTTCTTGCGACTGGCTTCTTTGCCGACGCCGCCTGGCTCCGCATCCTGACGGCCGGCTTTGAGGCCGCGCTCGTAGGCGGGCTGGCTGATTGGTTTGCCGTAACGGCGCTCTTCCGCCATCCCCTTGGCCTTCCTATCCCGCACACCGCTATCATCCCTGCACGACGGACGAAAATCATTGAGGGCATCGTCTCTATTGTCCAAGAAGAATGGCTGGCGCCTGCAGTCATTCAAGCGCGGTTGGCGCGCATCTCCCCGAGCATGTTCGTCGTCGATTGGTTGCGCGACCCAAAGCACGTCGAACGGCTGGCGAGCCCGCTGCGCGAGCTCCTTTGTCGCCTGGCTCGCATCCTCGCCGAAGAAGAGATTACCGGTTTCGTGAGCCGTATGCTGCAGCAGCAACTCCGCGAGCTGCCTCTTCCCTCGTCGGTGGGGAGATGGCTCCTGCGCGCTGCTACCAGTGAGAGCATTGCCGGCGCCTTCGATACGTTTGCCCAGTTATTAGCCAACCTTTTTGCGCGGCCAGACGTTATCGCCAGTTTGTATTGGGGACTCGATCGGCTCGCGCACGCCCTGCAGCAAGATGGCCAGCGGCTCATGGCCTTCTTCTTGCGCCGTAAGCGAGTGCAACAGAAGCTCGTTGAGGCGGTCAGTGGTTATATCACGGGAGAACTCGGCAACGCCGCTCGTACTCCCCAGCACCCCTGGCGTATTCTCATTCTCCGTTCCTTGCGCCAGTTTGCTGAGCGACTCGCGGTTGGCGATCCTGAGACGCTGGCGCAGGCAGAAAGGGTGCGGACGGCCATTGTAGAGAGCTTTGAGGTCGCTCCGCTCGTCGGCGCCACACTCGTGCAGCTGTCTGACCAACTGGAGCGTGAGCTGCTTGATCCAGGAAGCGCGCTGTCCGGCCTTGTCAATCGGAAGCTACGGGCCGGCATCCTCGATTTGCTCAGCGATCCTGAGCGGTGCGCCGCCTTCGATCAGTGGGTGCGCAGCACCGCGAGCGACCTGGTGCAGCGGCATCATCACGAAATCGGCCTCACGGTGCGGGAACATCTCGAAGCGCTGGAGACCGGGGCGCTGGTCGCCCAAATTGAAGAGCGGGTTGGCGCAGACCTGCAGTTCATCCGGCTTAACGGGGCGGTCGTGGGCGGGTTGATCGGCCTGGTCCTTGGGTTTGTGCACTGGCTTGCCGGCTAAGAGACAACATCAAACCACATGACATGCGTACATACTGCTTTTTCTTGTAACGGTTTATTCCGCTCGAACGGCTCCGCTCCAGGGTCGCCTGCTTGTGGCTGGACAGGGTCTCTTCCGGCCCTCACCATGCCTGCAATCACGAGACGATGACCGTGCCTGCCGCTCCTTGTACCATTCGCGGCAACTCCTCAGGGAGCCCGATCAACACCCGCTGTCCGCCGTGGCGCAAGAAGGCGATGGCCGCTTCGATCTTTGGCGCCATACTCCCTGGTAAAAATTCTCCGCTGCGCCAATGCTCTTCGGCTTCCTGCACGGTCATGCATGGTATCGCGTGTCGCTCTGCGCCGAGGAAGTTGAGGTAGACACGATCAATGTCCGTCAGGATGATTAAATTGCTGGCGTTAATCTCCCGCGCCAACAAACTCGACGAGAGATCCTTATCAACCACTGCTTCAACACCGACGAGATGCTGCTCGTGATCACGTATGACTGGAATGCCGCCGCCGCCGAGGGTAATGACGACCACTCCGGCAGCCAGCAGCGCTGTGATAGGCTGAGTTTCGAGAATCCGTTGCGGGGCCGGCGACGCCACAACCCGGCGAAACCCCCGATCTGCATCGCGTATAACAGGCGTGGCAGGCGCCGGCGCTTCCGCCTCGGCCGCAGAAAGAAATGGCCCGATGGGTTTAGTGGGGTGCATAAAGGCAGGGTCTTGCGGGTCAACCTCGACTAATGACAGGAGTGTTGCGACGGGACGGGGCGCGCCACGCTGCTGCAACGTGGCTACGAGCGCCCGCTCCAAAAAGTAGCCAATACCGCCCTGTGATTCGGCTCCACACACATCCAGCGGCATCGGCGGCACGGCCTGTCTGGCGAGTTGGTGGCGCACGAGGATCTGCCCTACCGTAGGTCCGTTGCCGTGGGTGATCACGACCTGTCGGTCTGACGTGAGTAGCTGGGCAATCATTGCCATTGCCTCCATGCTACGCGCTGCCTGTTCCGACGCCGTGCCGCGGTCACCACGACGCAGAAGCGCATTCCCGCCCAAAGCGACGACAACGCGTTCAGACATGTCGCCCCCCAGACGCTGCCTGGCGAGAGAGAAACTGGGCGACAATATCAGCTAAGCCAAGTGCGCTGCTCTCTTCCAAGTCGTATTGCACGCGACACTGCGGCGCAGGCAAGGGCAGCAGCCGGGCCAGGTCGACCGGGGTCGCGACAATAATAGCGTCACAGGCTACCGCAGCGATCGTGGCGGCCAGATCCTGCAGCTGGACAGAGGAGTATCCCATAGCCGGCACGGCGTGCGTCACCCATGGATACTTCGTAAAGACTTCGGCGAGGCTGCCCTGTGCGCTCGGGCGTGGATCGACAATCTCTGCTGCGCCATACCGTCGTGCGGCAATCGTGCCCGCGCCATAGCTCATCTCACCATGCGTGAGGGTTGGGCCGTCTTCGATCACCAGCACGCGTTTCCCGCGGATCAGGGCAGGGTGCTCAACCGATACGGCGGAGCGCGCCTGGATGACCCGGGCGTGAGGATTGATCTGCGTGATGTTCTGCATGACCTGTTGTACGCCCGAGACTGGGGCTGAGTCGAGTTTATTGACGATTAACACGTGCGCGCGGCGCAGGTTCGTCTCGCCAGGATGGTAGAGCAGCTCATGCCCGGCGCGATGCGGATCAAGCAGCACAATTTCCAGGTCGGGCCG
>DATLYA010000370.1:0-40744 GCA_035575235.1 Candidatus Methylomirabilota bacterium | reverse complement strand
TCCCGTGCAAAAGTTCCCCTTGGCAAAAACCACTGAGGTTGGTATGGAAGGCAAGACACATGTGCGTGAGCAAGCATTTGCCTCAGAAGGGGGAAGTATGCGTTTGGTTACATTTCTGCGCCTGGGGGAGCCCCGGCTGGGCGCGGTCGTTGGAGAGCAGGTCGTTGATCTCAATGCCGCTTATCAACTCATGCAAGAACGCTCCGGTCGAGCCCGAGCGCGTGAAGTCGCTGCGGCCGTACTGCCGTCAGACATGGTCGGTTTTCTTGAAGTCGGAGAAGAGGCAATCGATGCGGCGCGGGAAACCATCGAGTATGTTACCACCGCCGAGAAAGGCGCGTTTCTCGGTCAAGGCATCGTGTACGGCTTGAAAGCGGTTACGTTGAAAGCGCCTGTGCCTCGGCCGACGAAGTTGATCCTCGTCGGCTTAAACTATCGCGATCACGCCGAAGAAGCCAAAATGAAAATTCCCGAGGAGCCTACCCTCTTCTCGAAATACCCCAATGTTGTCATTGGCCCAGGAGAGGCCATCCGTATACCTAAAGTATCTACTCAAATTGACTACGAGGGAGAATTCGCTTTTGTGATCGGCAAGCGCGGGAAAGATATCCCCAAGGCAGAGGCGATCAATTATGTCGCCGGCTATACCATCGTACATGACGTGAGCTGTCGCGACTATCAACTACGCACGGGTCAGTGGATGATTGGTAAGACTTTCGATACTTTCGCGCCGATGGGACCGTATCTCGTCATGAAAGATGAGGTCGCCGATCCGCATACGCTCAATCTCACTACACGGCTCAACGGCGTGGTTATGCAGAGTTCCAACACCAGGCACCTTATTTTCAACACCGTTGATCTGATTGCCTATATATCGCGAGTTTTCACGCTCGAACCTGGAGACGTGATCTCCACTGGCACGCCTTCTGGCGTAGGCTTTGCGCGCAAGCCGCCGATCTTTCTGAAGCCCGGCGATGTAGTGCGCATCGAGATTGAAGGGCTCGGAGCGTTGGAGAACCCCGTGGCGGCGGCTGAGTGATCTACTTGGGTTCCACAGATGTCGCGCAGGCCGGCATCCAGAAGAGGACAAGACAGAGACCACTTCGTCCCCTTCTATCTCTGTCTCAACTCTCTCTCTCTGTCTTCGCCTGGATTCCCGCTTTTGCGGGACTGAGAAAGAAAACTAGAGAAGGCTTCACATGATCGACTACTCCATCAAAGACAAAGTCGCTATCGTCGGCATTGGCGAGACGAGATGCTATAAAGCAGGGCAAGCGCCGGTGAGCGAGTTTCAGCTTGCGCTGGAAGCGATCCAAAAAGCTGTGGCTGACGCGGACTTGCAAATTGATGATATAGACGGCTTTGCATCCTATAGCGATGGATGTGACGCTTGTACAGTGGCGGCGGCTGCCAGTGCAATGCCCCGATCATCTTTTTTCTGCACCCAGATACCCCTCCCCCTCTCCCTTTCTCGCACGGGGAGAAGGGCCTTATATGCGTGAGGTCAGTGAGGCGCTGTGATCATTACCTCCCACCGAGGCGCCGGATTCCTCGAACCGGAAAACACCCTCCGCGCCATGCGACGCGCCATCGAGCTCGGCGTCGATCAGATCGAAATTGACGTCCGCCCTACTCGCGATGGGCGCCTGGTGCTGATGCACGACCCTACAGTTGATCGCACAACCAACGGAACAGGCAAGGTTGCGGACCTCTCGCTCGCAGAAATCCGCCTGCTTGACGCCGGGCAGGGCGAGCAGGTTCCCACACTAGAAGAAGTTCTCGCCTTCACCACTGGAAAGGTCATCTTGCAAATCGAACTGAAAGAGGCAGGCGCAATGGCAGCGGTCGTCCAGGCGATTCGAGCGGCAGGTCAGGATGACAATGTCATCCTGACTTCTTTCATACACAGCCAACTCACAGAAGCGCGGCGGCTTCATCCCCATCTGCCTCTCGGCGCCCTATGGGGCCGCCTGCCTGTTGATATTGTCCAACAAACTAAACAGCTCGGCGTGCAAGCGTTGCACCTCTGGCATGAGTTTATCGACGAGCAACTCGTGACAAACGCCCATGCGGCAGGACTCCTTATTCGCGCGTGGAACGCCAACACGGAAGAAGACATGCAGCGGCTGATTGCATTAGGCGTTGACGCGATCGGTTCGGACCGACCAGATCTTTTACTCGACGTATGCCGCCGCGCCGGGGTGCGGTAAAACAGGAGTCAGTCGCCAGTTCTCAGTAACCAGTTGCGCTTGCTAGCGCTTTTTCTCCTGACTGACAACTGACGACTGGGAACTGACCACTTTCCTTTAGCCAAACTGAATCAACTCAATCACTGTCCCATCCGGATCAGTGAAGCACACGAATGAGTCGCTGCCTTTCCCATCGCGTCGAGGGATAATCTGCGGCTCCGAGAAAAACTCCACCCCTGCAAAGTTTGCAGCTTTGACCTTGTCACAGATTCCCTGCAGCTGATCCGTCACCAAGGCGATGCGACAGATGCCCACATGCCACAGATGTGGATACGGCTTGCCTTCGGCCTTAGGGCTTTTCCATTCAATCAAATCGATGCGTGTCGAGCGCTTATCATCACCAGCCTGGAGCAGCGCCGCCCGTCCAATGGGATGCGGCATGCGCAAGCCTCGCTCGAAATATTTATTCCCTCCTTCTCCCAGATCCCGCGCGATGCGAAAGCCAAGCAATTTGTAGAACTCTAGCGAACGCTCGAAATTCGTAACGTTGATATTGACATGATAAATGCCTTTGACCATGATTCCTCCTTATCGCCTTATCCTGCAACCTTCTCCCGCCTGCTTTCTCTCCGGTTCCCCGATTCTCCGATTCTCCGTTTCCCCTTGCGTGTCCCGCCTTCCTTCGCACGGTGTTTTCAGGCTTGTAATCCAAGCAACCCATTCTGTACAGCCAATTTCCCCTCCGCGTTGCGCACTTCAAACCGCACGATAGCGCCATCAGCGTGCTTTTCTCGTAGAAGAACACGCACAGTGATCTCCGAGGGCATGAGCACCATAGCGCTAAATCGTCCGGCAATCCGCCGTACGCGTTCAGGCTCATTATCGGCCTCCAGTTCGAGAATGCGCGAGACCGCCAACGCCAGGGTCGCCGTGCCATGCAAAATTAACCCCGGCAACCCGGCTCGCTTCGCCACCGCCGTATCCGTATGAACAGGATTCCAGATCCGCGCGCACTCCGTATACACGTGCGCAGCCAGCGCGGATATTGGCGTCTTCACTTCGGCCCGTGCAGCAACGACGTCAACCGCCCGGGGCGGCGGCGGGGCATCCGTCGGAAACCGATCCTCGCCGATGACCTCCACGTCGCGATACAAAGCGCCTTGCCAGGTTGTACACACCGGCATTCTCGCGGCGTCAACCGTATCGAGCCGTATCACCTGAAACGCCCCCGGCTTCCGACGTTCAACACCAACAATCGAGGCGCGAGTCGTGAGAGTGTCGCCCGGACGCACGCCGCGATGAATGAGCACATCATGAGTAGCATGTACCGAGCGGATTGCTTCTTCTGCAGTCAACCCTGCCGCTCCAGCGTGGCCGCGCAGGCCTACGACAGCGGGCCATTCAACGCAGACAGGAAACAATGGATGCGCCACGATGTTTCCTGGACGCAGGGTGTCGAGATAGCACGGCAACGCATCCCCTAGCCCGGCGGCATAGGCCATCAGCCAACGCTCGTCGATCTTATGCACCACAGGTTCCGCCGAGGCGCCAACAATAGATGAAGTGAGCGGCATGGGTTCCTCCTTACCAAGAGTCGCCCCTTGTCGTAGCAGAAACGCGCCGTCCGTGCATCAGACCTGAGAAAAGGCAGGGAGATATTTGACGACTCCCGAGACGCCGCTCAAAGCGCCAGGAATGAGTTCGGCGACCATGAATGCCTCGTCAGGAGCCGGAAATTCATAGTGAAGATCTCTTCGACTCGCCACTTCGAAGCCGAAGCGCGGGTAGTAGTGAGCATGCCCCAGAACAACGACAATACCATGCCCGGCACGGCGCGCAGCATCGAGTCCGGCTCGCACCAGTTGCGAGCCGATCCCTTGATTCTGCAACTCAGGCGCGACAGCCATGGGCGCTAAACCGAGGGCAGCACGAGATAACGATCGCCGTTCAATCGTCACAGGACTGAAAAAGATATGTCCAACGACTCGAGTGTCCAGGACCGCCACCAATGAGATTTTTGGGTCAGCAATGCAGCGTAATTCCTCCACCAGCCGCGCCTCCTCAGGTCGACCAAAGGCGCGCTGATGGATGGTCAAGACTGTGGCGCAGTCGTCCGGCAGTTCGGGGCGGATCGTGACCACTGGGAAATCTTCTTCTGAAGAGAGGTTCTCCTCAAGTTAAGGCTTCGTATTCGTGCAGGTGTTCACATTAGTCCATGTATAGGTCGCACCGTTTTTGGTCAGATTGCCCACGTGCCAGAACTCGGTTGAGGTTGTACAGCTCGCCGGCGGCGCTCCATAGAAGAGGGGGATCGGCGTTGCTCCATTATAAATACGCACAGACGCCTGAGACCCTACCCATGACGGGTTAAAAATGGGGCCGGTGGGACTATACCAGCGATCGATCACCACTTTGTACACGCCATTGGCCGCCGCAGCATTAATCACAATCGTTTCCAGCGGTTGGCTGTCGTTCAATGAATCTCGAGGGTTTCTCACAAATGGTGAAGTAATCAGATCGCCAGGGTTAACGAACGGATCAATATAACTCCCCGCAGGAAGCTTCACCAACAGGTCAAAGTCCCAACCATTGCATGTGTCACTGCAGCCTGAAGTGTCGGTATCTGGCTGGGTGGTTTTCCAATCCAATGTCACGGTCGCATGCCCGGTCGCGCGCGCCACGGGCAGCGCGTCAGTCATGGGACCAATCACTCCGCCAGACACGATTGAGAGGGTGCGGAGCATATCGTTCACGTACCCAGCCCGATCGCCCTTTAATGTTCGGACTCCGGCTGTCAGCCCGGTCATCTCGTACGATCCTCCGCGATTGGTCCCGTCCACCGCAACTTGTGAGGCCCCTGAAAAGAGGCGGGCATTGGTAGCCGCTGTATTCGGACTCGGCGGGTTCCCGGTAAAAGGATCAAGGATGCGGCCCACCACGGCAGTTTCCGCCGTGCCCAGAATGGCTCTGCGCACGTCCAGACGACGTGTGGTCGCCGCAAATCCGCAATTAATCGCTTTCCCGGTATTCACTACACGCGCGACCAATTGATCCCTTGTTAACGTCGGCAACTGGCCCCACACCAAGGCGGCTGCGCCCGCCACAATCGGTGACGCCATCGAAGTGCCGTCAAACGATTCAAACCCTTCGTTCGGAGTCGTCGAATAGATGTGAAACCCGGGCGCAGCGATATTGTATTGTGTTGGGGCGGCAGAGGGACTGAAGTTCGAGAAAAACGTTCGGCAATCATTCTCTTCCGTGGCCATCACGCGGAACGCCGTGTCCGGGTCCGCTCCAGGAAAGGCGGAAGTCGTGCTCGTCGTGTTGTCGTTGCCTGCCGCAGCGACAAGCACTTTTCCCGCCGCTTTGATGTGATCGACCTCGGTGGCGATAAGCGCGCTGCTGGGACCACCGAGACTCATGTTCAGGACCTTGGTGACCGGATTGGTGACGACCGTATGCGCGTAGTGCATCCCAGTCGCAATATCGAAAAAGGAGCCAAACCCGTCCGCCCCCAGCACTTTGACCGCCAGAATTTTACAGTTCGGGCAGATTCCCTCCCCATCAATACTATTGGCCGCTTTCGCGGCGATGAGGCCCGCGACATGGGTGCCATGCCCGTTATCATCGAAAGGATCAAAGGTGTTCGCCACAGTATTCCTGCCAAGAAGGACTTTTCCGGAAAGGTCTGAGTGCGTGTAATCTACCCCGGTATCGATCACTGCTACGGTTGGCGGCGTCGCTGAAAGCGCAGGGAGGGCAGCGGTTTTCCGGATCACTGTGAGATGCCACTGATGGCCGGCGCCAGGGTCGTTCGACACAGAGAGAGGCGCGACATGGTCGGCTGCGCCTCCTCTTTGCTCTTTTCTCAGGTTTTGTCGCGTGGGAGTGGGAGGAATATGCATAAAGCCGTTGCGTTCGATAAAAAGCACGTCTGGAAGCGCCGCCAACGAATCGACCGCGCCTACAGCGGCGGCTTCCGAGGGAAATTCCACTAACAAGGCCGCGCCACGAATCTCCCGGTTCACACGCCCGCCCTTTCTCGTGGCGGCCTGGCGCACAGTGGTCGCGCTCCCCCCCTCTTTGAGACCAACAATCAACTGTCCGGCGATATAATCTTTTCCTGCAACCAGCCCAGGAGCGAATCCGTAGCCGAGTTTTTTGCTGATCGGCCCCGCTACTGCTGATGTAATATGTGTGCTTGCAAGACCAACGACGAACGGCAACACCCAGAGAACGCGTTTTAGCCTCACTGCACCCCTCCTACAGAAATTTGTAATTCTTGTAATAAATTAGCTCCCTTGCCACGGACGAGTTCATCACTATCAGCCAGAGCAGTCAGTGCTGCTTCTCGCGCGACCTGCGCCCCTCGCGCAGCCAGGGCTTCGACGGCGAGCAGGCGGACTTCGCGATCAGGGTGAGCAAGTTGCGTCCGCAGCGCCTGTTCAGCCTCAGGCAGATCAAGGTGAGAGAGTTGCGCAAACGCAGTTGAGCGCACGTCAGGATGTTCGTCTGTCGTGGCTTGCAACAACAGTTCCGTCGCCTCTGTAGGAAAGAACTCGCCGAAGGCTTCAAGCGCTGTCTGGCGACGCTCGCTGTCCGAGCTGCGCGCTTCCTGCTTGAGCGCCGCCGCGAGAGTCTCTTTCTCGCCCTGCTCATACAGAAGTCGATAAGCAACTTGTCGCACGGAAGGGTCAGTATCTTGTAGAGCAGCTTTCAGCAGGGCGCTGCGCTGCGTCGCAGGTAAGGGGTCGAGTTGCTGAAGCGCCGCCAGCCGCTGATTCGGGTTCTGTTTTTGCAACCATTGTACACGTGGCGCTGCGAGGAGCGGAGTCTCATCAAGGTCATCCCTGGGGTGCGATTCCGTTGGACGCTTACGCCCAAGAACGAGAATCAGCGTGGGGCAAGCCTCTCCATTCGGAGTCGTTCGCGTCAACATCAGATGGTTAAACGAGGACAGGAGGTGTTGGAGCCCAGTCTGGAGCGGAACCCTGAAGAGCTGAATCGACACGACTTCCTGCACCCCCTCAAGCCCTTGCACTTCGACGCCAGTCTGTTGCGCGACCGTGCGCAAGAGGTCGGCAAGCGGAGAGTTTTTCGCAGCGATACTCAATCGTTGGTCTCGCCACTCAATCACAGGCAGTGGGTCTGCTGCGACACTAACAGGGAAAACCAGGATGAAGAAAAATGCTCGGAGGAGGCGCTGAGTCATTGTTACTCTTATATATAGCAAACTCATGTACTCCAGAGCAAAAGGACTACTACATTTGGGTGCATATCCATTTTCTGGTCATTGTCTACCGATCGGAGGGGCACGGCGCGTCGTGCCCCTCCCCATGGGGAGCTGCTCCCCAAAAGCCAGAATTTTGATATGCGCCCACTACATTTTCATCCCCGTCAGCTTCACGCCTAACGGGGCTATCGCACCCTACCCTGTCACCGCAATCGTGCTCGATCGGCTGCCTTTGCGCACCTCAATGCGCGTAGGCATGGCGGCGGCCACTTCTTCCACATGGGTGATAATGCCGACCATGCGCCCTTCTTCGCCGCGCAGTTCTTGCAACGTCTCTGTCACTAATTGTAATCCCTCGCGATCGAGGGTGCCGAAGCCTTCGTCGAGAATCAGACATTCAGTTGAGGTTTTCGCCGCTCTGCCGGTGGCGATTTCCCGGAAACTTTGCGAGAGGGCAAGAGCAATAGCAAGGGAAGCGAGGAACGTTTCTCCGCCGGAGAGCGAGTGTGTGGGCCTTGTGCGTTGTTGGTCTTCGTGATCGACAATGAGTAGTTCGATCGTTCGTCGTTTGTATTCGATCTTAAAGGAATAGCGATTTTGCGTCAGTTTCTGTAAATGCGCGCTGGCGTCGTGCATCAAGGCTTTAATGGCTCCTTCAGAGAGATAATCGGTAAATTCTGCGCCGAGCAGCTTACGCAGATCCGCCGCCAGGCGACTTTCGTTCTCCGCTTCGCGCAGCTTTTGTTCTTCTCGCTCTTTCTCCGTGCAGCGGCGCTCAAGATCCACAATTTCCGCTTCCAGTCGACTGCGCCGTTCCCGCAGCGCAATGCCATGTTCATGCACAGAGGTCAACTGTTCCTTGACGCCGTCACCGTCAGGACCGATGCCAGACAGTCCGCTGTTTTCAATTGCGTCTTGTAGCGTCGTCTGTGCCCGCACGAGTTCTTGCTCCTTTTGGCTCAGCGCCTGCATAGTGCGTCGGAGAAACCCTTCGTGCGCTTGAACATCAGCTTGCAGGGCAGCGACGCTGCGCTCGGTTTCCGTTTGTTCTTTACGGAGTGAATCCATACGCCGCGCACACGACTCATCCAACGCCTGTCGCCGCGCGAGTTCGGCAAGTTCTTGTTCAATAACGCCGAGCGTCGGTACAGGTGATGCAGCGGCGAGTTCCAAGTTCTCGCGCACCGCTCGCATGAGGCGCTCAGCCTGCGCGACCGCGGCAGCGTGTTCGGACTGTAACACGTCTCGCGCGCCCTCGGTTTGGATTTTGCGTGTGGTCAGCGCGTCAAGTGCTTTTTCTACTTGCTGTTTAGTTAACTCTCGAGCTCTGACTTCTTGCTCTAGGTGGACGAGCCGCTGCCGCCGCTCGCTCAGCTCTACCGCTGGATCTTTTCCTGCTGTCCGGTATGGCTCCAGCTTGAGTTCCAGGCGAGCGAGTTGCTTTGCATTTGTATCCAGGGACGAAGCAGTGTGACGCAAACTCTCACTGAGGGTTGTTTCCGTCCGCTGCGCCTGCTCCCGTCTGCGGGTTGACTCTTGCCGTTCTTTTTCTAACAGTTGCGCCTGGGTTTCCAACTCTTTGAGCAATGACGCCAAGGCTTGTCGTTGCGCCTGGACGGCAGTCAAGGCGTCTTTCAGAGAAGAGAAGCCAGGAAATTTCGCGAGAAATCGTTCTCGTGCTGCGCCGCTGGTTTGGGTGCGTCTTGCAAGCTCTTGCGCAAGATTCTCGCTCTTCGCACGCGCAGTAGCCGCCGCCGTCTCGATCTGCTGCAGCGCCTGCCGCGCCTGCGTGAGCGCAGTTTTTGCCCGCTCGAGATTGCGTTGGAGCGCAGTCTGATCCGCCCGCGTTTCAGGAGCAGTAGCAGGAACCTCAGACACCGGGGCAAGACACACCGGGCACGGTTCCCCCGCATGCAACATCGTGCGCAGATGGGCAATCTCATTGCGTTTCCGGTTCTCCTCAACCGCGAGGGACGCTTCCTGCTCTCGCTGCTCCGCTTGCGCCACCACTTCTTGTTGTTGCCGGAGTTCCTGCTCCTTGGCCGCCACGGCGGCGCGCGCCTCTTCCAGTTCTTGCGCGACGCGTTTTTCCTCGCGCGCCGCCTCTTGCAGGTCCTTCCCTAGATGGTTTGCTTCCGTCTCTTGTTGCCGTTTCTCTTGTTCCTCCTCGCGCACGTGGTCGCGCCGCTGCTGCAATGCCCGCAGCTCTTGCTCTTTCGCCTGTTCCTGTTCGAGCTGTGTTGTCAGCGCGTGCTGAGCCTCCGCCAATTGTCGGGTGAGGACGTGTTGCTGCTCGCGTAATCGCTCTTGTTCTTGCAGCACTTCTTTCCAGCGTGTGGCGTCGTTGAGTTTTTCCGTCAACGCCGCGGCATCACCGTCAGCAGCAATAGCGGCTTGCAGTGTGGCGTTTTGTTCCTCGTAAGCGCGACGAGCCTGCGCAAACGTCTGTGTCTGGTCGCCGATCTGCCGCGCCAAATCCTCTAGTTCCCTTTGCACCCGCACGAGCGCCTGACTCTTGCTCTCTACTGTCTGACAAGCCTCATCATGCTCGTGCAAATACTCAGCAGCGCGCTTCACTACGGCATGACGACGGGGGTCGTAGCCGAGTTGTTCCCGCTCCATGCTCACATCATGTAACGACTGCATAAGCAGACGGAGGCGCTCTTCCATCGCCGTAAGCTTGGCTTGCGCCAGTGCATGTTCTTGCGCATGCATTTGCTCCTCCTGTCGCAAGCTCTCGCAACGCGCCATAAGCGTAGTCACAGCTTCAACTTGTTGCGCCAACCCGCGTAGCATTTCTTCCTGCCTGCCAGTCTGGGCAATGTCCTGCGCGAGGCGCTCGATCTCACTTTGACGTTGCTCGACCATAGCGCGCGTCACGCCGGCGTACTGCGGCTGCGCCAGCGTCTCACGAATTGTCTCAGCCCGCGTCTTGGACCGTCCTTCGAGATCCCTCGCCCGCTCGATGACCCGTTTGTAGACGCCCAGTTCAAGAATCTTCTCCAATAAATCACGGCGTTTTCCAGGTTCGCTGCTGAGAAACTCCGCATACTTTCCCTGCGGCAGGATAACGGTTTTGGAGAAACTGTCAAAATCGAGCCCTAACAGGGATTCAATCCGCTCCGTAAGCCGCTCTGACCCGGAGGTATCCTGAATCCATTCACCATTCTCCAGCTCACTCAGGCCGGACTCCGTCGTCTTTCCCGTGCGCCGCACCGCGCGGAACCAGCGCGAGCCGATCGTGAAGTCAAGCGTCACCTCGCAGATATTTTCACCGGCAGAGATGACGCCTTTGGAGTCCGCGCCGTAGCGCGCCGTGCGTCCATACAAGCACCACACGATAGCGTCGATGAGCGAGGATTTGCCGCTCGCCATGGGACCGGTAATGGCGAAGAGGTCGAGATTAGAGAAATCGACCTCCTGCACCTGGCTCTCGGTCGAACGAAAAGGCATGAAATTCTTGAGCGTGAGTTTTTGTGGACGCATAGTCTTTGGGGTTAAGGATTGGAGAAGAAGAGAATCCTCCCTAGACAGAGTGGTTCCGGCATTTCCGGGTTCATGACCGAAAGACCCTCTTGTCGAGCGGCCTCACAAAGAGTGGTATCCGCGCAGAGGAAGTGATCGAGCTGCGGTTGCTCCCTGAGCCAGAGAGCAACCGCGGGTTGCAACGCGTCGAGCGTTCGTAGCGGCATGGTTAATCCTTTTTGCACTAAAAGACGGATCGCTTGTCGCTCGTGCACTGGTGAGGGATGAATGAGTTGGAACTTGCGGATACGTGTAAATCAGCGTAGAAGCGCCGAATAGCTTGCTGAAAAGCTGGTCCTTGCAGCTCTCCGGTGCGGACCTTCCTGGCCAGTGCAGAATGAATCTCCACCAGGCCGACTCGGGAGATGAACAGGAGATGACCCGGATCATCTGAGATCATAATGACTCGAGGGCTGCCAACTTCAGGGTGGTAATACTTCACTAATGCGCTGGTATCGACGAAATATCGAGCCACTGTCGCTGCTCTTATCGTTCATCTCGCTCTCTACGAATCTCAGCAGCCAGAGACCCTGGGATTGTGGAAAGTGCTTTCCGGACTTCTTCGACGGAAATACTGGCGTCAGCTTCTGCCGCAATATACTGCCCTAGCTCGTCGTTCCAGAAACTTTCGTCCTCGACAGGTACGGACGCCTCAAGCAAACGACCAGGAGCCGGACTCTGTCCTAACTGCTCAAATGCCTCCCAGGCATCCTCAAGCTGTTTCGCGGCTGGCCTCCCTCCTGGAGGAGTCAAGATCTGAATGACGACCCGGACCCTTGTATGTGGAGTCGCAGCTAACTGCTGACGGACTTCTTGAGGAATGGGAAGGTTCCCGTCTGGGAGCACCTCACCTTCGCATTCAATCACGTTGTCCACAGTCCACTTCCTTTTTGTACACTCCTTACACGCACAAGGCGCAAAGGAGCAAGTAATAGCACCCTCAGCCTTTCCCCTCCTCGATTATCCATTATTCCGCACTCGTCATTCATCATTTTATTTGAGTCCCGCTTTGCGCAGCGCGGCAAGTTGTCTCTCGATCACGACTGGATCTGTGTACGGCGCGCGCTACTTCATGACCTCCAAGGAAAAATTGGGATCTCCAGTCTCATTTGCCATCGCCGCCTCTTGATACAAGCGCTCAAACAGCGCCACCAGTTGCGGTTCAGGATCGCTTTTTCGCTTGCTTTTGTAATACTCACGGAACAGTTCCCCAGCTGGACGGTCCAGGTGACTCCGCCGGTTTTCGTTGCTGTTATGAGCGGCCACTGCGTCGGTAGACTCCTCGAACCGTAAGGCAATGACTCCAGGCAGTGCACGAATTTTATCAACCAGATCAACCGTACGGTTGTCGGGCGAGAGGATAATCTCCACCCAGGCGTCAGTAAACTCGTGCGCCTGCGCCAAAATTGCCTCCGCCGCGCCGCTCCGGCGCAGGAGCCATTTGCCTTTGCGCAACGGAATCTGCGTCACCGCCGCCGGTTTCCCTGGGCGAGCCTCGATCAGACACACGCTTTTTTCTTGCTCGCGCTCGCCGAAGTCCATTTGCAGAATCGAGCCGGCAAAACGCGCTTGCGACCTGGCCCCGGGCGCCGGTTGCGGCTTGTGGATATGCCCCAAGGCGACGTACTGCACATGGACGGGAAGAATGGCGCCATTGAGCGAGAAGACATTGGACCGCCACTCCCCACCGCCAAACTCGCTGCCCTGAATATCGACGTGCGCGAGAATCGCCGTCACCGCGTGTCGATCACGATTGTTCATTGCATCTTCCAACGCGCGGAAGAAGTCTTGCAGTTTGCTCTGATATGCACTCCAGCGGACATCCTCGCTCGTGCCAGCGCCTTCGGCGGAACTTAATACTTGATGGGGATGCAGATACGGGAGGCAGCCAATCAGGGCTTTCTCTTTACCGTCACGCCCAGGGATAGGAATGAGGAGCGACTCCAACCCGCCATCAACGTCCGCCACGATATGAATCTGCACGAGATTGCCCAAGGGCTTCAGCGCGCGCAGTAAGCCGGGATCATCATGATTGCCGGGAATAATCACTGAGGAGATTTGCCGCCGCGCCAACTCCGCTAAGGTCTCGGCCACCAGTTCTTGCGCTTCGAGCGTTGGCCGCCGCTCATGAAAAACATCACCGCTGAGTAACACGGCGTCGACCCGCTCATGAACGGCGATGTCAATGATCTCGGCAAACACCGCACGGTGCTCCTCGCTGCGTGAGCGATTGCGGATGGTGCGGCCCACATGCCAGTCAGAGGTGTGTAGGAATCTCATGGCTCGCTCTTTACTTTGCCGCCACATTCTGAAAATCCCCCCTAGCCCCCCTTTTGCAAAGGGGGGGGAAGCGCGAAGCGCGGGGGGATTTCTGCGACAAAATACATCGACATGTCCTGGTTCCAGAAACTTACGAAGATCTTCTCGTTTTCACCAGCTGTAAATTCGGCGGCGGCAACTCCTGCTCTTCCGCACGCGTCGCCCACGCAGGCATGGGAAAACACACTGGCACGGGCGTCGGAATATCCGGCTGTGAGACAATCATGCGCCCTGACGTCAAAATCGTCGCCCGCTGCCGCAAGGTCGGCGGCAAGAAGCCATACTCTGCCCGCTCTGCTTCAGCGGCATCGAGGCGGCCAACGATACGAAACGCCGGGTTGGCGACAATGCGCCGCTCGACTTCCGACGCCGTCTGCTGCGCGCCGATGAGAATCGTGCCGCTCGAGCGCCCGCGTTCGGCAATTTCTAACAACCGGTCGCGAATCGGCGACCACCCCTCACGCGGGGCATAGCGGTTTAACTCGTCCACGATAATGAAGCACAACGGCTCCGCCGAACCGCTAGCTTCCTTCTCTTGCTGGATCTGCTGCAGGACGGAGCCCACGACAAAGCTTTTCCCCACCTCGTACAACCCACTGAGGCTGATCACGGTCACCTGCGAGTTCCGCCAGTTAATGAAGTGTTTCGTAGGCTCAGCATCGCCTGGATCGCGGATGATATAGGAAACTTTCTCCTCATTGCCATACAGACGGCGCATAAAAGCGCTGACGGTTCCACTCGCCTGCCCCGTGGAGCCGGCAATGACTTCGATCGCTTTTATCAATGTAGGAAAATCACGCACCTCCCGCTCTTCCGCCAGGTCTTCGCTCTCCTCTTCGTTTCCTTTGTCGCCTTTGCTCCTTTTCTCAAGTTGGAGAAACACGCCGGGACCGGGACCGCGTTTATCGGCTTCAAGTGCGGCTTCATTTAGACGCCGTTCTACTTGATAGACAAGAGTAGAGAGCAGGGAAGAGTCTTCTCCGGCATCGGCAAAGAGATAGCGGAGGAGTTTCTCGCGGCAGAAGTCGCGCACCGTCCAGAAGTATGGCGTGACCTCATCGGCGCGCCGCGAGCCGACGCGCGGCATGATCGATTCTTTCGCCGTTTCCGTGGGCGGCACGTAGAACTGGACGGAATCGAACGGTTCCGCCGGCAGGCCAAGCTTATCATACTCCTCCAGGTCCTGCGGCGTTAAGGTCTTATTGCGCTTATCGAGAAAGAGAAGATCTTCCCCTTTGACATTGAAAATAATTGCATGGGTGTTGGCGGGATCCTGCAAGGCGCCGCAGTGCAGTAAGCTATAAATGAGAAACGTGGTGTACGTGGTCTTGGTGGCGATGCCGGAGACGCCGCTGATATTGACGTGCGCGCCTTTGCGCCCGTTTAAGAAATCCAGGTTGCCGTAGACGACTTCTTTGCGCGAGAGCGATAAGCCGAGCGGAAATTTGCGCTCCATTTTGTCCATAAAGAGCGCGCGGGCGTATTCTTCCCCGGTCACCACGCGCACCTGGTCGCCTGGCAACGGCGGATAATAGTATTCTGGATCGAGGCGCGTCACTTTCACATGGGCGGCGATAGAGAGTTCTACCGGCAGGCCGCGGTCCGCCTCAACGACATCAGAGTCGAACGTCGAACCCTGGTGTTTCGCGCGGATTATATCCACAATGCCAAAGAGTTTGAGCGGACCAACTGGAGACTCGGTTTCCACCACCACCGCCTCATCAACCTGGACCGCTTCTCCCCTGTCCAGGAGCACCCAGAATTCCAACGGGGTGGCGTCCTGTGTGCCAATAACCCTGCCCATGCATCCTCCAATACCCTCGCCCGGCAAGCGGGCGTTTACTCTAACATGGCGCGGATTTTTTGCTTAATGCCGCGCAGAATTAACTGCGGATCTCCCAGGCGATGGCGTAAATGCCGTTCCAGACCGCCAAGGGGAATCAAATTTTGCGGCGCGCGCGGATCTTTGGGAGCGCGCGACGCCAGCTCACAGACTTTGACCGCCGCTTGTTCCAGCAACTCTACCGCTCTTTCGGCGCGCAGGGAAGCTTTGGCCTCTAACCGCACCAGACCGGCAAAAGGCAATTCGATGGGCTGCGGGCGCGCCAGGCGGAGGTAACAGGTGAAGACGCTGTAGCCGTCGCTTTTGCGTCCGCTGACAATACGGAAGAGCGGCGTGCGCTCGCCGGGCTGCAGCCGTTCCAGAATCGCCGCCCGTTTCGGCGAGAGATACATCTTGTGAATGGTTTTAATCACCCCTACCACAGATGAACTCTCACGAAGAAAGGTCAGATTACCGTCAGCAAGAATGAGGCTCTCTTCGCCGGATAACTTCTCCGCCACCTGCGCTTCCGTCTGGCGCATCTCCGTCATTAACGCTTCCCGGAGTTTATCATAGGTATCCGCTTTGGCGCTCAGGCCTTCGTACCGGAGCGCCATGCCCGTGCCCGCGGTCACCGTAATAGCTTCCGGTTCCGGCCAATTGCCGCCAGCGATAAACAATCGGACTACGCGGTCATGGACGATCTCGACCTGCGAATTGATCACCACAGCGCCGGCGGCGTACGAGCCAAAGAGCGCCAGGGCGCGCCGCTCGCCCTCCATCACCATGGCTGGCGCATCCGTGCGCATGACGCCGTCGATCACCGCCGTGATCGTAGGAGAAAGGGAAGGATTCGGTTTGATCGGAGCCCAGCGGCGATTTTCGATAGGTTCTTCCAGCGCCTGCACAGAGGTGTCTTCGTCATCCATTTCATGCGGAACGGTAAACTGGCTCGCGTACTCACTTCCCCACGGATCCAGTGCAATGCGCATAGAGGAACCTCTCTCCACTTCGTCGCTCCACCGCTCGTTTTTCTTTAGCTGACTCCTCACCATTACGCTAGATGTAGGGGGCGTTGTCGTTGTTCGTCCACAAGTTATTGTGTGTAGAGGCGTACTTGTCTTCTCCCGCGCTTTCGGACAGATTTTGTTGGTTGAAAATGGAGTGTCCGTGGACGCATTAAAACGCGCTGCCGCCGCCGCCGCGGTTGATCTGGTCTCTTCTCATACCGTTCTTGGGCTTGGCTCCGGCTCCACGGTGGCCTTTTTCATCCAGCTGCTTGGTGAACGAATGCGCACGGAGCAACTCCAGATTGTTGGAGTGCCTACCTCATATCAAACGCGCCTGCTTGCCCGGCAGCATGGCGTGCCGATTCAAGACGCCATTGATATTGACCACGTGGATTTAGCTGTCGACGGCGCGGATGAAATCGATCCAGCGGGCAATCTCATCAAGGGCGCTGGTGGAGCGCATGTGCTGGAAAAAGTCGTGGCCGCCTGCGCGGACCATTTCGTTATTATCGCCGATGAATCGAAACTTGTTCACACCCTGGGCGAGCGGGCCCCTGTGCCGGTGGAAGTCATTGCGTCAGCGGTCCCCTGTGCCTTGCGCCGGTTGCACGACTTGGGCGGAACGCCAACCTTGCGGAATGGCGTTCAGAAGCTTGGTCCAGTGGTGTCGGATCTCGGCAATCTGATTATCGATGTTGATTTCGGCCCCATTGCCGAACCGGAACGGTTGAACCATGACCTCAATAACATTCCCGGCATGGTCGGCCACGGGCTTTTCCTCAATATGACGCATGAGGTGATTGTCGCCAAAGCCCCGCCGGAAAACCCCCTCTTGGAGCGCCGCACGTTCACCCGTATAGCCCGGCGCTAAAGAAAACGCGCGCCGCGCCGATATTTTTGACGCAGACAAGTCGCTTCGGCAGGAGTGAGTAGATGGATGAGGAACGCCTTCTTCAAGCGCGCTTCAGTAGAGACCTCGCCGCGCTACGCCGTCATATTGCTGACCTGAACGTAGCAGTGTCGGAACTGCAGCGCGTTGAAGCGGCGTTGACGCAAGACGCAGCGGCGCGGCAAGAGCTCGACCAGCAGCGCGCGGATTTTCTCGCCATGCTCACCCATGATATCCGCAACCCGCTCGGAGTGATTCTTGGCTATGCGGACATGTTGCTGGAAGAGGCGCGCGAGCGTGGCGATGCGAGCAGCGCACACTTCTTAGACCGTTTACAAAGTAATGCGCTGATGATTCATGCGTTGGTGACCAATTACCTTGACCTCTCGCAAATCGAGGCCGGACGCTTACAGCTCTCGCTCAAGGCCATTCCCGTCAATGCGATCCTGGAGCGCATCCGCCAGCAATACGATTCCGAAGCGCGGCGGCAGCGCATTATATTCCGCGTACGTTACGCGAAAGGATTGCCGCTGATTCAGGGCGATGCCCTCGCGTTGGAGCGCGTCTTCGCCAATCTCGTGCATAACGCCTTGAAGTTTACTCCGCCTATGGGTCGAATCACCATCAGTTCTGCGCGACAAGGTTCCGCTATCATGGTGACGGTCGCCGATACCGGCCCCGGCATGGCGCCGGAAGAAATCCCAACCCTGTTTCAGAAATACCGCCGCAGCGCGCAATCAGGCGGCTACGAGGGCGTGGGGTTGGGCTTGTTCATCGCCAAAACGCTGATTGAAGCGCATGGCGGGCAGATCAAAGTCGAGAGCACGATCGGGAAAGGGACCCGTTTCCTCGTCTCGCTGCCAGCCGTCGGTTAACGGCGTGGAAAACGCGGCTGCAGCGCGGCCGTGCCCACCAGGGCGCGCTCGCTGTTGGAACTCTCAACCACCAGGTCGCAGTGGACCGTGGCGACGCCGGTTTGCTCTTCTTTTTGCGTCACCGCGCCCCAACAGGTCAGCACGTCGCCATGACGGACCGGGGCGCGAAAACTGATATTGAAAGTCTGAAGCCGCCAGCCAGGAAAGTGGTTGTTGAGCATCCGCACTAAAAAGGCGGCGCTCAGTGGACCAGGGACGATCGGCTTCTCAAAGCCTCTCTCCTGCGCTACTTCCGGGCTGAGGAAGCGTTGATCGACCATCCGCACGACCGCGGCGTAGCGCCGAATGTCTTCGAGGGTTGGGCAGTACGTCAACGGTCCGATGACATCGCCGATGTCGATGTCGTCAAATAGCTTCGTAGGGATTTCGCTCATTGGGCAACTCGCACGAGGTTACAAGGAAAACGGGCATAGCAGAAAGTGCAAGGTAAAAAAGAGCTCTCCAGGGGAGCGTCGATCTACTTTTCACTTTGCCCTTTCCACTGTTTACTGTTTAGATCTTCTTCTCCGGCGATCGCACCATCCGCCGCTCGCGCATGAGGATCACCGGTTGCCCATCGCTATCTTTAATCAGCATTTCCCGTACGATAACGCCTAGCGGACCACTACGACCAGTCTTCTCGTACACATCGGTAATCTTGACCGACGCCGTGTATGTCCGCCCCGCATAGAGCTCATCGTAGAATTCAAATTCTTGTCCGGCGTTCAGGCTGACCAAACCCGGCCCTGGCTCGGCGTCGGGCAATGCGCGTTCGCCGCGAATTTTCAGGCAGAAGAGCGGCGGGGCAATCACCGTAGGATAGCCGGCGCGTTGCGCAGCTTCAGGATCAACATACAGCGGGCTTATATCGCCAGTCGCCTCGGCAAATTCGCGGATGCTCTCTGCGGTGACCGTAAACTCACCAACTGGCGTCTCCTTCCCGAACAGTTCTGGATCAAGTTTGATCATGGGCTACTCCTATTCGCTGAGCGGAACCATTCCCGCCGTCATAGCTGCGCCCAATAGAATCAGGGCGACGCCGGTCGCCTTCCCGACCTCGACGCCATGCGGAACAATCTTTTCAACAAAAATGACGATCGATAAAATTCCCATCCACACCAGATTCATCGTCCCCATGACGAACAGCACGACCATCAGACTCCAGCAGCAGCCGAGACAGTACGCACCGTGGTGGACGCCCATGCGAAACGCGCCAAGCGGTCCGTCACGCCAACTGGTGAGTAAGAATCCCATCGGCGAGCGGCATTGGGAGAGACACAGATATTTCAATGGCGTGAGCTGATAGACGCCGGCGCTCACCAAGGCCAGTCCGCCAATCACGCCGCCGTAGGTTCGCAGCGGCGGAAATGCTTCGGGCAACGATTGGATCGCCAGATCCGCCGCATAGCCCACACTGCCGGTGAGCGTCCACAGCGCAACATAGCCCGCAATAAACACCCACACCGGCGTGAAGGGCAAGCCTTGCTCGCGTTTCTTTCGCGCCATAGTTTGGAAGAGCCCCACGATCGGAGTCATGGCCGGCAGCATCATGGCGACCATCATGACACCCCACAGCACGACGTAGAGCACGGCGTTGCTCAGCGAGAATGGCGTCCCCATCGTCATGCTGCACGTGACCATGCCAAGCCCCATACTCCCGGCTTGAGAGACAGTTCCAACCCACGCGAGGCCGGACAGCACAACCAGAGCAGTCAGAATCCAGAGCTGTTCGCGCCCAATCATAAAGAAATGGGCAACAGGCGTTGGGCAACAGGCAACAGAGGCGCACGGATCTGTTGAGATCGATCCCGAGGCCCGATCCCCGTCGCCTGATGCCCATTCTCCGTTGCCTGTCTTATTCAGCAATCTTCTCGTAGAACTCTAACACTGGCGCGCCGTCGAGAATTGCGCGCAGGTCCACTCCTAGCTCTCCCAAGTGCTTGCGATGCGCGGCAACCGCTGCATCATCCACATATTCTTCGAAGAACATAAACACGCGGGGATCACTCTTCGACTTACAGAACGTGTACGCGCGGTTGCCTGGCTCCTTGCGAACCTCTGGCACGACCTTTTTCATCGTTTCCTCAAACTGGCTTTCCATTCCAGCTTTGACGGTCAGCTTGGCGGTAAACGTCACCATACAAGGTCCTCCTTTTAGTGAGAGATATCCATCGTTTTGCCTGAGCGGTCCGACTTTGGCAACTGCGGAACAAAAGGTTGACAGTCTTCTGCAACCCGTCGTATAGCAACCACAGGTTCTCTTAAGGGAAGCAGCGACCATGGCCGGGCATCATTTTATTAGCTACTCGCCATTTGATGGTCTGAAATTTGCGCTCTGTTTGCGCCATGCGCTCATGGCTGGGCCGCCTTGACTCGCCTGGATGCTTTATTCTGAGGGGGTGACGCATGACTCGTCCATTATGCTTCGTGCTAATGCCACTCGGCAAAAAACCCGACGCCGCCGGAGCCATGATCGACTTTGATGCGGTGTACAGAGACCTGATTGCTCCAGCCATAGCCGAGGCCGAGCTGGATCCGTTGCGCGCCGATGAAGAGATGGCCGGCGGCATTATTCACAAGCCCATGTTCGAGCGTTTGATCCTCTGCGAGTTCGCCGTGGCGGATCTGACCACCGCCAACGCCAACGTCTTTTATGAACTTGGCGTGCGTCACGCCGTGCGGCCGGCCAGTACGGTGCTTGTGTTTGCCGAAGGCGGACGTTTACCATTCGACGTCGCGCCGCTGCGCGCGCTGCCGTATCGTTTGACAGCCGCAGGAGCGCCGACCGACGTCGCTGCAACAAAGGCCGCACTGGTGGAACGTTTGCGCGCGGCGCGCGACCCGGCGCCGGATAGTCCCGTGTTCCAATTGGTTGAAGGGTTTGCTGAAGTGGATCACACCAGGACTGACGTGTTTCGCGATCGGGTCCGTTACGCCGCGGACATCAAAGAACGGCTTGCCGCTGCGCGCAAACAAGGCCTCATTTCGATACGCGTGCTGGAGCAAGAGTTGGGGCCGCTCGCGAACCTTGAATCTGGTGTCATTATTGACTTGTTTCTTTCTTACCGGGCGGCCGAGGGATGGCAAGACATGATTGATTTAGCGAAGAAGATGCCGCGGCCCCTGGCTGACACCGCCATGGTGCAAGAACAGCTCGCTTTTGCATTAAACCGCGCCGGGAGGGGAGAAGACGCGGAACGCACGCTCAAGGCTTTGCTCGACCGGCGCGGACCGAGTAGCGAAACTTACGGCATCCTTGGGCGTGTCTACAAAGATCGTTGGGAAGCCGCCGTGAAAGCCGGCGATCAATTTTTAGCCGAGGGTTTGCTCGAGCAGGCCATTGACGCCTACCGCAAAGGCTTTGAGGCAGACTGGCGCGACGCCTATCCTGGCGTGAACGCCGTTACGCTTATGGAACTCAAAGAGCCGCCGGACCCCCAGCGACAACAGTTACTTCCCGTCGTCGCTTACGCGGTCGATAGACGTATTGCCGCGGGGAAGCCAGATTACTGGGACTA
The DNA here is from genome assembly GCA_035575235.1 of Candidatus Methylomirabilota bacterium. Classification (GTDB taxonomy): domain Bacteria; phylum Desulfobacterota; class Binatia; order Bin18; family Bin18; genus SYOC01. The sequence goes on along the minus strand of DATLYA010000370.1, from coordinate 19,325 downwards.
CGCCACTCGCCTCGAACTTGCCGTGCTGGGAAAAGATGAGCAGGCAGCCCGCGCAGCGCTGAGAGCGGCGCTCCCACTGATACGCGAGGTATGGGAACCCAAAACCACACTGCGTAATCTCCGCCTTATCCGTGAAGCCCGGGAACGCCGTCAGGAATCGGTAGCCTGGGCGCAGTCGCTTGAAGAAGCGCTTGCAAAAAGAGCAGTGCAGCAACATTCATGAGGCATAGTACCGCCGCGCCACGAAAAACAAGCGACGAAACGGTAGGAGGGTTCCGTAGGAGCGCGCGGGATAGGCCGCGCGCAATTTGGCCCCGTAGTTGGCAAGAAACTCGTGGTGACGCTCAAGCGCAAGTCGAGTGAAGACCGGACGCAGCGCCGTGCCCTTCATCCACTCCAGCACGGCGTCCGGTCCCTGTAAGATGTGATAATAGATCGTCTCCCACACATCGACATTAACAAAGCCCAGCCGATGCAGCGTATCGGCATACCAGCCTGCGTTCTGCACGAAATAGCGTTCTTGCCAGTGACCAATGGCCGCTGCCCACGGCTCTTGCCGCACCACTTCCGCCAGCAAGCGATGCGCCGGTTCATCGAAATTATTCGGCATTTGCACGGCCAACACGCCGCCGGGCGCCAGTAGACTATAGAGATGCGCGAGCACCTGCTCGTGATCCGGAACCCATTGGATTGCGGCATTCGAGACGATGCGATCAAGTGGTCTGTCTGGTCGCCACATCGCGAGATCGGCCTGGATAAAAAACAGCCGTTCATGAGCGGGCAATGTTGCCGCAGCGGCCAACATGTCAGGCGAATTATCAACACCCCAGACTGCGGCCTCAGGCCAACGCTCCACCAGGGTCGCGGTTAAATTTCCCGGCCCGCAGCCAAGGTCGGCGGCATACCGGACCTCGCCCTCGGGCACACGCGCGAGCAAATCAAAAAATGGACGCGAACGTTCACCGCTGAAGCGTTGATATTGTTGTGGGTCCCAGGAAGGCATATGAACAGGGAGGATACCATGGCCGTGTAGAAGGAGAAACCCATGACTGAAAGGGACCGCCAACAACTTGATACACTGCTCAGTTCCGTCAGAGCGATCGAACCGGTGATCCGCGCTCACGTCGAAGAGGCCGAGCGTAATCGTCGCTTGTCACAGCCAGTGGTGGCGGCGTTGAAGGAGGCCGGGGTGTTTCGCATGTATATCCCAAGAACGCTGGGCGGGTTCGAGGTTCCTCCGCAGGTCTTGTATCGCGTGGTGGAGGAAGTGGCTCGCATTGATGGATCTACCGGCTGGGGTGCTTTCATCGGAGCTGTCGGAGCCTCATTTGGCGCCTTTCTTCCCGACGCCGCAGCAGAAGAGATCTTTGGCGCCGCTTCTGGCATTCCTATTGCCGGAGCGCTCTTCCCCCCAGGCGCGGCCAACGTATGCAATGGCGGCTATCTGGTAAACGGCCGCTGGCCCTACGCGAGCGGTTGCCACGATTCGACGTGGTTGGTCGGAGGCTGCCTGGTGTTCGAGAACGGTGAGAAGCGGCTCGTCAACGGCTTTCCAGAAATGCGCATCGTCTATGTACCGCGCAATAAAGGAACGATTATTGAGGACAGTTGGCAGGTCAGTGGGTTAGCAGGCACGGGCAGCAACGATTTCACTCTTGAAGAAGTGTTCGTACCTGAAGAATACTCGCATCGCCTCGGCCCAGGAATGCCGCGCGGCAAACATTTTCAGAGTCCGTTGTACACAACGTATCCACTTATCAGCGCCTTCGCCTTTCCGATGGGCGCTGTCGCGTTGGGCATCGCACAAGGAGCGATTGACGCCGTCATGGAGTTGGCGCAGACAAAAAAGCCAGCAGGCCAATCGGATACGTTACGCGATCGGACGGTGTTTCACTTTCAACTGGCTGACGCCGTGGCGCTGGTTGAATCAGCGCGCGCCTGGCTGTACGCCTCGGTGGAGCAAGTCTGGGAGGTCGCGATGACCGGCAGGCCAGCCACGCGAGAAGAGCGCGGACGGCTTGTCCTCGCCGCCGCCAACGCCACACGCAGCGCAGCGAAAGCAACAGACATCGCCTACACGGCAGCCGGAGGAACGGCGAATTATTTGCGGAGTCCTTTGCAGCGCTCTTTACGCGATATCCACGCCCTCACGCAACATGTCGCCACGTCTCCGCAACAATGGGAGCGAGGCGGACGACTGTTGCTTGGGCTCGATCCGTTATTTCCGCTGATGTTGTTGTGAATCATTGAATCATCGAGCCATCGAGCGCTTGAGTCATTGAAGAATTGGTCCTTATTCACCTTCAATGACTCAATGATCCGATGACTCAGTCACTCAATAATTCAATTCCTCAAGCAGCGTCTTTGCTTCCTGCAAGTCCTTCGTATCAAAGCCTTCGGTGAACCAGTTGTACACATCCGACAACAATTTGTGTGCTTTGGTCATCTTGCCCTGCCGTTACCACAAGCGAGCGAGGCTGGTTGAGGCGCGCAGTTCCAGGGATTTCGCTTGCTGCTGGCGGGCAATGTTGATGGCTTTCAGAAAACACGCTTCGGCTTCTTTCTCTTTCAGCTTTTGACTTTCCACTTTCGACTGAAGCGTAAGCGTTCCCTTGAGCCGATACAATTCCACCCCATAGAAACGCTCCCCTGTTCTGCTTACAAAATCTAATGCTTCGGCTACCGTAGCGAAACCTTTTTCTCTCTGTCCTTCGCCCCCATACGCCTCGGCCAGCATGGCACGAGCAACCGTCCATCCCACTCCGGACCCTGTGGCTCGTCAGATATCCAACCCCTCGTGGATCTGCCTAATACCTGCCTCACTCTGTCCCTGCACGGCCAGCACTCGCCCCCGTAAGAGCGTAGCCCACCCTAACCAGAACGGAAACCCATGCTCGGTTGACAGTGCAATCACTATCTCAGCCTGCTCTTGGGCTGCCCACTCCTCTCGTCGATCGGAATGGAGCACGGTAGTGAAGTGCATGGCATACCCTACCCAGAAGGGAAGCGATAGCTGGCGCGCTTCCACAAGAGCTTCGTGCGCTCTGCTCATCGCTTGGTCTGGATAGCCAAGCCGCCATAGCACGTGCGCTAGTTGCGCGAGGCAAGAAATGCCGCTTGGAGAGGGCCGCTGAGGGTTGCGCCCCGCCAAGCCCTGTTGAAAGTGCGCACAGGCCGCAGGCGCCTCCCCGAGATAGTTGAGGGCGATGCCCAGTGTTGTGTGTCCTGTTCTCAGTAAGGCTTGGTCCTGAGCGTTTTCGGCCAAGCGCAAGAGCTTCTCCCCTAGTTCCCGAGCTATCGTCTGCTCCCCCCGCACATTATAGAAGCCACTGAGTCCAGCCAATACTGGAAAAAGTTGGGGATGGCGTGCCAATTCCATGCCGCTTGGTTTAGACCGCCGCGCGCGCCAACACCTCATTCTCTACCCGCCGCTTGAGCCAGCGACCGTCATCCGCACTGCCCACAAGCTTGCCATTTTCGACAATGACCTTGCCGCGTAAGATCGTCATCACCGGATACCCCTGGCATTGAAACCCCTCCCAAATGCTGTAGTCCGAATCAGCGTGCAGATCGCTCACGGTCAGCGTCTTTTTCAGGGTTGGGTCAATCAGCACGAGGTCCGCGTCACTACCGAGCTGAATCACGCCTTTCTGTGGATACAATCCCAGAATCTTAGCGGCATTGGTGGAGGTGATATCGGCAAACCGTTGCAGCGACATGCTGCGTTCGGCCACGAACTTGGTAAACGCTACGGGGATGCGCGTCTCGATGCCATTGTGCCCGCCACATACGGTCTCGATCGTATCGCCCCACAATTTGGGACCTTTAAATGTTGTATATTCGTCGGTTGCGGTCGTAGAAATTCGCCCGTCCAGCACGCCGGCAATCAGTGCATCGCGGTCATCGGCAAACTTAATTGCTGGATAAGTATGGATCGCCGTACCGCCCGGTTTTTTGTAGTCTTCACAGGTGAACTGGAGGTAATTATGTAGCGCCTCGCCGTACACGGGACGCCCCTCGCTGCGCGCTTCCTTGATCGCGGCCACACCCTCTTTTGCCGTGACATGTACGAAGTAAATGCCAACCCCCGTATGTTTTGCTAACCGCAGCACGGTGCGAAACGCGACGTCTTCCGACAGGTTATTATGCACCAGATGCAAGTTGTACCCTTGGTCGCGTCCTTCCTGTTTGAGCTTCTTGGTCATGAATTGAACAATCTCTTCATCCTCGGCGTGAATCGCCATCATACCGCCGTGCTTCGCGACTTCGGCGAACACGGTCCAGAGATGTCCGTTCGGCACGCGCACGGGGTTGTTGACCGTAAAAATCTTGAAACTACCCACGCCTTCTTCCAGCGCCTCACGAATCTCACCAACTGTTTCCGAGCGCACTTCGCCCGCTATGATGTAATGAAAAGCGAAGTCGGTGTAACAGTGCGAACGAAACACGTTGCGTCGTCGCTCGATCGTCTCTGAAATAGAACGGCGCGTTTGTCCGCTCAATGCGGCGCGGCTAAGGTCACCGGCAAAGTCGATAATGGTCGTGACGCCGCCAAAGGCCGCTGCACGACTGGCGGCTTGCGGCGGCTGAGTCATGACATCGGCTTGTCCGGTCCAATCCGGCGGCACGGGAATGCCAATATGCGCGTGCGGTTCGATGCCGCCGGGAAGAACGATCTTTCCGCGCGCATCAATGATGCGAGCAGAATCCGCCGCAAGCGATCCTGGCTGTCCCAGAGCGGCGATTTTTTCACCCTGTACGCCGACATCCATTTCACCGACGATATGGGGAGTGACGACTTTCCCGCCGCGGATAATGAGATCCAGCATGGCTCCTCCTTTTTCGGATCGTAGGACCGTAGGGTATGCCCCACGCACCAACAAAATGGCGCGTGCAACGCGCCCTCCAATTTCAATCACTGACAACTACACGCTCGGCCTCGCAATCACCTCGCTCGACACTCGACGCTTCAGCCAGCGCCCGTCAGTGGAGCTGCCCACGAGTTTGCCGTTCTCGACAATAACCTTGCCGCGCAAGATGGTCATGATCGGATAGCCCGCGGTTTGAAAACCTTCCCAGATGCTGTAATCCGAATCGGCATGAAGATCACTTATAGTGATCGTCTTCTTCAAGTTTGGATCGAAGATGACAATATCGGCGTCACTTCCTGGTTGGATCGCGCCTTTTTGCGGGTACATGCCGAGAATTCGCGCCGCATTCGCTGACGTAATGTCTACAAATCGTTGCAGCGACACGCCGCGCTCAGCCACGAATTTGGTGAACGCCACCGGCAGGCGCGTTTCAATGCCATTATGTCCGCCGCAGACAGTCTCAATGGTGTCGCCCCACAACTTCTCTTTGCGGTAGGTGGTGTACTCATCCGTGGCCGTCGTCGCCAGACGTCCATCCATGAGTCCTCTGGTCAACGCCTCGCGGTCTTCCGGAAACTTGATCGCCGGGTAGGTATGAATCGCCGTGCCGCCGGGTTTCTTATAGTCTTCACAGGTGAACTGCAAGTAATTGTGCAACGCCTCACCGTACACCGGCTGCCCCTCGCTGCGCGCCTCCTCGATCGCGGCCACGCCTTCTTTCGCCGTCACGTGGACAAAGTAAATGCCAACACCGGTGTGCTTGGCCAAACGAATAATGTGGCGAAAAGCTAAATCCTCGGAGAGGTTATTGTGTACGAGGTGAAGATTATATCCTTGCGCCCGCCCTTCGCGTTTGAGTTTCTCGGTCATGTAGCGAACGATCTCATCCTCTTCCGCATGCACGGCCATCATGCCGCCGTGTTTCGCCACTTCCTCAAAGATGCTCCATAATGGACCGTAGGGCACGCGGATAGGGTGAAACGTGGTAAAGATCTTGAAACTCGCCACTCCTTCTTGAATCGCCTCACCGATCTCGCCGACGGTTTTCGGCGTCACGTCGCCGGCCAGGATGTAATGAAAGGTATAGTCAGTGTAACTATGCGTGTGAAAAGCGGCGCGTCGCTGCTCCACATCGTGCATGATGGAAGTGGTAAGAATACTGCCATCCGGGTTCAAACTGAGATCGCCGGCGAAATCGACAATGGTCGTCACGCCGCCAAACGCCGCCGCGCGGCTCGCCGCCTCGGGCGGTTGCGTCATCACCTCAGGAATTCCTGCCCACTGTTCCGGCACGGGAATACCGATATGCGCATGCGGTTCGATGCCGCCAGGAATGACGATTTTCCCACGCGCATCGATTTCACGGCCGGCTCCCGTCGCCAGTGTGCCAGGATACCCCACAGCGACAATCTTCTCCCCTTGAATGCCCACATCCATTTCACCGACGGCTTGCGGCGTGACGACTTGTCCCCCTCGGATAATGAGATCGAGCATAACATCCCTCCTTAAATTTGATGCTTGTGTAAGAGTGATGACCTTAGCACGAGCCTTCAAGAGCTGTCAGCAGTCAGCCAAATACTTGTTTTTCCTTTTCAAGGCTGATAGCTGTCCGCTGATTGCTGAGAGCTAACAACTGAGGGAAAGGCATGACCGAACCGCTAGACGATGTGCGCGTGTTGGATCTCACCCATATTTACAATGGTCCGTATGCGACGCTGCTGCTCGCGCTCATGGGCGCGGAAGTGATCAAGGTCGAGCCTCCGCACACGGGCGAGAATGTGCGGAGGATCTTCAAGATTCGCGGCAGCAACGAAAGCTACCCGTACCTTATGCTCAACTCCAACAAGAAGGGCATTACCCTCAATCTCAAGACTCCACGCGGCAAGGAACTCTTCAAGGAATTGGTGAAGCAGTCTGACGTCGTGGCGGAGAATTTCGCCGTCGGCGTGCTGGACAAGCTTGGACTCGGCTACAAGGTGCTGAAGCAGCTGAACCCCAGTCTCATCTACGCGAGCAGCTCGGGCTTCGGACGTTCGGGACCGTACAAAGATTACCCGGCGTTCGATCCTATCATTCAAGCCATGATTGGCGTCATGAGCGTCACGGGGTTTCCTGGCGATCCGCCGGTCAAAGCCGGCCCTCCGATTCTCGACATTCTCGGCGGTACGCATCTCTGCGCCGGGATTCTTGCTGCATTACATATGCGCGCTCGGACCGGAGAAGGCACAATGGTGGAAACCTCGCTCTACGATGCAGCCATTGGTCCGCTGATTTCTCAGTTCTCCAGTCATTTTGTGAACGGCGTCACCGGACGCTGGGGCAACACTGCGCCCGGGCGTGTGTTGTCGCCGTACAACTGTTACAAAGCGAAGGACGGATACGTGTTGTTGTTGGTGGCGGACGACGTTAAATGGCGCGTGTTTTGTCAGACCATTGGGCGTGCAGACCTGCTCGAGGATGCCCGGCTGGCGACGACCGCGGGCAGAGCGAAACATTTTGATGAACTCGACACGATTGTCGCGACGTGGGTCGCGCAACGGTCCCGACGGGAAGTCATCGAGATCTTAGCGGGCGCAGATATTACCTGCGGGATTGTCCAGGAGGTGCCGGAAGTGTTGCAGGACGCGCACTTGCGCGCTCGCGGCACGTTGCAGGAGATTGCTCACCCTGCAGTTGGGACGGTCACGGTGATAGGTTCGCCGATTCGCTTTGATGAGGAACCGCCAGTAGTCGACGCTCCAAGTCCGACGTTGGGTCAACACAACGACCTGATTTACGGTAAACTGCTCGGGCTCTCTGCGCGCGAGATAGCGGCGTTGAAGGAGGAGGGAGTGATTTGATGGAAGGCGGGTGTCCCAACCGACCTTGCCCTCCCCCACCCTATTCCTTTACTCTTTGTCTATGACAACGTATGGACTTCCTCCTGGCCCGAAGCTGCCCGCCGTTCTCCAACTGGCAAACTGGGTCTACCGACCCCTCCCCTTCATGCGCGCCTGTGCGCGCCGCTATGGCGAGTGTTTTACGCTGCGTCTGCCGAACAACCCGCCGATTGTTTTCTTTAGCGATCCTGAGGCCATCAAGGAGATCTTTACCGGCGACCCAGAAAAGATGCCGGCTGGCGAGTCGCGCGCCATTCTCCGCCCTCTGGTTGGGCAGCATTCCTTATTACTCCTTGACGGCGCGCGCCACCGCCAGCAACGCCGGCTCATGATGCCGCCGTTTCACGGCGAGCGCATGCACGCCTATGGCGAAGTGATGCGGACGATTACTGACCACGCTATCGACCATTGGCCCAGTGGACGGCCGTTTCCGCTCCAGCCGGAAATGCAGGCGATCACTCTGGAGGTGATTCTGCGTACAGTCTTTGGCGTTGACGAAGGCGCGGCGCTCACCCAACTGCGCGACCGGCTGACGGAGTTGCTTACGCTCAGTACGAATCCGCTCCGCCTGGCGCTGAGTCAGTTTCCCCGCCTGCAGTTCCTCTTCCGTTCGATTACGAATCCCGAACGTCTCCAGCAGCTTTTGCAAGAAGTCGATGATCTTCTGTACGCCCAGATCGCCCAGCGTCGGGCGGCGGGCGGCGCCGGACGTGAGGACGTACTGACTATGCTTATTGAGGCGCGCGATGACACCGGCCAACACATGAGTGATGTCGAACTGCGCGACGAGTTGATTACCCTGCTCGTCGCCGGTCATGAGACCACAGCCACTTCACTCTCGTGGGCGTTTCACTGGATTCTGCAACGTGCAGACGTACAAGACAAGCTGCACGCCGAACTGCGGCAAGCCGGGGAGCCAGGGCGCGTGCCGCCTCAGCAGATTGCGAAACTTGACTACCTTGACGCAGTCATTAAAGAAACGCAGCGTCTGCTGCCGATTATCCCGCTTGTCCCGCGCGTGCTCCGCGCGCCCATGCGCCTCGGCGGACGCGATCTGCCTGTCGGCGTCGTCGTGGCCCCCTGCACCTATCTCACTCATCACCGACCTGACCTCTGGCCGAATCCCGACCAGTTCGATCCCGAACATTTTCTGGGCAAGCGTCCGAGCGCGTATGAGTTCTTCCCCTTCGGCGGCGGCATCCGTCATTGTCTTGGAGCCGCGTTCGCCGTGTACGAAATGAAGATTGTACTCGCGCAGGTGCTGTCCCGCGTTGTTCTGCGCCCGGCGCCGGGGCATACGGTGCGAGTCGTGCGTCGCGGCGTCACCTTCGCACCGTCCGCGGGCATGCCGGTGGTGCTCGAACGACTAGCGGCGTAACATTTGATACTTCACTGCATGTAAAGACGCGGCGCGCCCGGTTAGAGCGGTTTTCCATTGCCTGCGCCCTCTGGAGGGCGATCCTGGCGATTGCCCTGGCGGCTCCTCTCCTACCGCCACATCTTGCATACGCCAATCAAAGCCCAGTAAAGAGAAGCATAAGAACATCAACAGGAGGCGTCGTATGGGAACAACAGAAAACAAAAATATTGTCCTGGGCTTCGTTGAAGCGCTTGCGAAAGGCAATCTTGATGCTGTCAGCGCCGCCCTGGCCGATGACGCTACATGGTGGCTGCCGGGATCTTTGCCAGTCTCAGGCACGCATCGCGGCAAGAAAGACATCCTGGAGGGGTTCTTCGGCAAAGCCGTGTCATTATTCGAGCCGCGTACACTCTCGATCTCGGTGCAAAATGCCATTGCCGAGGGAGACTGCGTGGCCGTTGAGTGGATCGCCCGCGGCAAAAGCGCCAAAGGCAAGTCATATGAAAACTATTACAATGTCGTGTTCGAGGTGAAAAACGGCAAGATCCAGGCAGTGCGCGAGTATGTTGACACCTTGTACGCCAAGGAAGTGTTATTCAGTTGAGATGGCGGGCGGGCCCCGCCCGCCCTGCCGCCGGTGGAAAACTGCCTACGGCAAAAAGTAGAACGCAAGCGCCAAAATGATGTAGACAGCCACGAGCTGCACGCCTTCCATCCAGTTCGATTCGCCGTCCATGGAAATTAAACTCACCACGCCGACGGAGATGGCGACGGAGACAACTTCAAAAATCGTGAACAAGAGATTCATCGGTTGGCCAAAGAGGTAGCCCGCAAAAACGAGTATGGGCGCCACAAACAGAGCGATCTGAATGCTGGAGCCCACGGCGATGTTGATCGCCAGGTCCATTTGATTTTTCAGCGCCATCAATACCGCCGTGCTGTGCTCGGCGGCGTTGCCGATAATCGCCACCAGAATCACGCCGACAAACACATCGGTCATGCCCAACGTCCGCGCCGTGTGTTCCACTGCGCCAACCAGGAACTCGCTCATGAGCGCCACAAACGCCGTAGCGATCAAGAGCACGAGCGCGGCTTTTCCTTGACTCCAGGTTGCCGTACCCAGCGCTTCTTTATGTGTTTGCGCCGTGTCGCCGGCATACAAATGTCTATGCGTACGGAGCGTGAAGATCAGGCTCAGCAGATACGTAACAAACAGCACAATCGCGATCTCAAGACTCAGTTCTTGTTCATGCGGGTTGGGGTGGCCCCGCATGATGAGATGAAAAATGGCTGGGACTACGAGTCCAATCGCACTCAACGCCAGCAGCGTCGCTCCCAGACCAGCGGCGGTGCGGTTGAACTCCTGCCGCTCGTAGCGCAATCCGCCAGCGAGCACGCTCACTCCCAGCACCAATAAAATGTTCCCAATAATCGAGCCGGTAATGGACGCTTTGACAACATCAAGCAGTCCCGCACGCAACGCCATAAACGCAATGATTAATTCCGCCGCGTTGCCGAAGGAAGCGTTAAGGAGTCCGCCAAGTCCCGCGCCGAGATGTTCAGCGAGATGCTCGGTGGCTTTCCCCATCAAGCCCGCCAGGGGAATAATCGCGAGCGCCGCAGCGGCAAAGATCCAGATGGGATCGGCGTGCATGACCTCTAACACGATCGCGACCGGCACGAACACCAACAGCAGCAAGAGCAGATCAATCTCAACACTCCCTATCCGCATGCTCCGCGCTCCTCCAAATTGACGGAATGATTCTTTTTTGTTTGTAATGCAGGACTACACAAGGAGGGCTCTCGCATGCCGGACACAACTGGAGAAATCTTTGAGGTGATCGTTGTTGGAGCTGGCAATGCGGCGTTCGCCGCTGCGCTTGCCGCGCGGCAGGCAGGCGCACGCGTGCTCGTGCTGGAAAAAGCGCCGCACAGATTGCGCGGCGGCAACACACGCTTCTCCGGCGGAGTGTTTCGCTGTACGTATAACAGCCTGGATGATCTCCTGCTCATTGTGCGCGGCAACGATAATCCGTCCACTGTCACGCTTACGCCTTACACCCGCGCCGATTATCAACGGGACATGGACCGTGTGACTGGCGGACGTGCGGATCCAGAACTGACTGCCCTGATGATTGACCGGTCATATGATACCGTACGCTGGATGGCGGACCTGGGCGTGGTATGGGAATTCAATCGCGCTGTCGGCGCAGTGACCGTGCCGGGCTCCACACGGGTGAAACTTCCATTCGGCGGCGCGTTGCGCGTCAAAGGCGAAGGCGTTGTCCTCTCAAGCACGTGGTTTCGTCTTGCGGAAGACGCCGGCGTTCCCATTCTCTATGAGACACAAGCACAACGGGTATTCACGGCTCAGGACGGGCGCATCACTGGAGTGGAGGTGCGTGGACCTGAAGGCGTTCAGGCGCTGCAGTGCCGGGCGGTGGTGCTCGCGAGCGGCGGATTTCAAGCGAATCCAGAAATGCGCACGGCGTATCTTGGACCGCCCTGGAGTCTCGTCAAAGTGCGCGGCACGCGGTTCAACACCGGGGAAATGATCCGCGCCGCGCTTGCCGCCGGCGCGCAGAGCTATGGTGAATGGTCCGGCTGCCACGCCACGCCGATTGATGCGGACGCGCCTACCTATGGTGAATTGCGGCTCACCGATAAGACCAATCGTCTCTCGTATCCGTTTTCGGTGATGGTGAATCTCGATGGCGAACGCTTCACTGACGAAGGCGCGGATTTCAATCTGTACACCTACGCCAAGATGGGGCGGGAGATTCTGCAACAACGCGGCGCGGTCGTCTTTCAGGTTTTCGATCAGAAAACCGTTCCTCTGCTGGAGACGCGCTACAACACCGGGACGCCCATCACAGCGGACACGCTGCCTGAACTGGCCGACCGCATCGCCGAGCGCTATCGTGCACTAGACTTCCACAGAGAGGCATTCGTGAAAACGCTGGACGATTACAATGCCGCCGTGCAGGAAGGCGAGTTTAATCCTGATGTGTTAGACGGCAAACATACGAAAGGATTGCGGCCAGAAAAAACCAACTGGGCGACGCGGCTTGATACGCCGCCGTTCGTAGCCTATCCCGCAACCGTAGGCATTACCTTCACCTTCGGCGGCGTCCGCATTAACACCAACGCTGAAGTTGTGGATTATCTGGACCGACCGCTGCCCGGCCTCTTTGCCACTGGAGAAATGACCGGCGGATTTTTCTACCTGAACTACCCAGCCGGGGCGGGACTCATGCGCGGCGCGGTGTTTGGACGCATTGCCGGAGAAAACGCGACGCGGTTTGCCAAAGACAAATAAATTCCCCTCACCCGCAGCCGCTTACGCGCCTGCTACTCTCTCCCTCTGGGAGAGGGTAAGGGTGAGGGCCTCACACAGGAGGAGACACCCCATGCGTACAATCGTTGTCCACCCTACGGATGAAAGCGCAGACGCTTCATCACTCACCCAAGCGCTCGCACGCGCGCAAGCAGGAGACGTTATTCTCATCGGTCCAGGCGTCTATTCCCCTCGTGAGACAAAAGAGACTTTGCCATTAAGCATACCTGCGGGCGTCACGATAGAAGGCGCGGACCAGGACGCGTGCATTATCGACGGCGCGGGACAATTCGAGCCCTCGTTCAATCCCATTCGTCCCGATATGGCAGTCATCGTTCTGGAGGACAACACGCGTCTGAGCGGCGTCACGATTACCAACGGCGGCGGACACGGCGTCGGCGTGCTGCCTGGCGCTTCCGTGGTGATCCACAATTGCACGCTCAGCCGTCATGGAGATCATGGGGTTTATTTGTGCGGCGTCGCCGATGCCGTGATTTCCAACTGCCGCTTCGACAGCAACGGACTGAAACGCTTCGAGTCGTCCCTGCCGCGCGGCGTAGGGGCCAGGCAAGGGCATCACCTCTTCGCTGAGGCGAAACACGGCCAGCGTAATCATCTGGTCGTGACCGACAACACCATGCGCGGCTGTTTCGCCGACGGCGTCGCTTTTATTTGCTTTTTCTCTGAGTCGGACGGCGTTTCCTTCAGCGCAACCGTTTTGCGCAATACGATTGAAGAGAGCGAGCGCGGGGGACTGTTATTCTCCTGCTCGTTTGGTCCCTCTCATAATCGCTACCGCATCGTGGCGGCGGATAATACCCTGCGCGGCAACAGGCAATTTGGCGCTAGCATCCTCACTGCCATTCCTCTGGCGCAGCGTGTGCCGCACCATAATCATGTCTCCGCCGTCATCTCTGGCAACACGATTTCCGCCAGCCCGATCGGCATCCTCGTGCAAGGCGCGGTGAGTGAAGCCCATCACAATCTGTGTGAAGTTACTATTGATCGGAACCATATCGCCGCGTGCCATAAGAACGCCGTGCGCCTGGTCGGGGCCATGAGCGTCGAGGGCGTCGCCGCCAATGACAACGCGCTGCACGCGGTGGTGTCGCGCAACGCCGTCACCGGCAGCACGCCTGCGATCGTCGCGCAAAGCGCAGGAGGCGCTGGAACGGTGGAGCGCAACACGATCCGCGTGCGTTTTCTTGACAATCATGTCGAAGCGCCGCACGAGCAAAGTCTGTTGGTCTGCGACGGCGCCGCCGGCAACCGGGTTGAAGTAGAAGAGCCCAGCCAGACGTACGTGCGCACGGAACGCAATTTTCTGTAGCAAGGAGAGAATCCTATGGCGACTACAATGAACCGTCAGTGGCTGCTCGCAGCCCGACCTAAGGGTATGGTGAAAGAGTCCGACTTTCGTCTGCAAGAAGCGCCGATACCAGAGCTATCGGATGGCCAGTTTCTCGTGCGCGTCCTCTACATTGCCTTTGAACCAGCAATGCGCGGGTGGATGGAGGACCGTCCCAGTTACATCCCGCCAATCCAGCTCGGCGAGGTCATGCGCGCCGTCTGCGTCGGTCAAGTAGTCGAGTCAAAGCACCCTGACTTTCAACCCGGAATGTGCGTCACCGGCGGTTATGGGTGGCAAGACTATGCCGTGACCAACGGTCGCGGCGGACTCATGCCCACCACCCCGATTCCCCGCGAGGTTCCTCTCACCATGCCGTTAAGCGTGCTTGGCATCACCGGGCTCACAGCGTATTTCGGCATGCTCGACGTTGGCAAACCGCAGGCCGGAGAGACGGTCGTCGTTTCCGGCGCCGCGGGCGCGACCGGCTCGGTCGCCGGTCAGATTGCGAAAATAAAAGGGTGCAGAGTCATTGGCATTGCCGGCGGAGCAGAGAAGCGTCAGTGGCTGACGAAAGAAGCGCGTTTTGACGCCGCGATCGACTACAAATCCGAGCCGGTGGAGAAACGCCTGAAAGAACTGTGCCCGAACGGCATCAATATCTTTTTTGACAATGTTGGCGGAGACATTTTGGACGCCGCGCTCGCCAACCTGGCGCTTCGGGCGCGTGTCGTGCTCTGTGGCGGCATTTCGCGGTATAACGAGGCAGCGCTTCCGCCAGGTCCAAGGAACTACTTTGCCCTCATTCTCCAGCGGGCGCGCATGGAGGGGTTTATTTTGCTCGATTACGCCTCGCGTTTCGGAGAAGCTATATCGGAACTCGCCGGCTGGGTCGCGTCAGGCCAGATCAAGTATCAGGAGGATATTCAGGAAGGATTTGAAAACGCGCCCAAAACGTTCCTGCGTCTGTTCGAGGGGAAGAATATCGGCAAGCAACTCCTCAAGATCGCCGCTCCGCCACTGCCGAGGAAATAAGACTCCGCAGACGCGCAAAGAAAAGGAGGGACCGCTATGGCGACATTCGACGACTACGCAAACAAATATCAAACCATCCGTATGGAGCGGCGCAATGGCATTCTACAAATCAGCTTTCATACGGACGGCGGCCCGCTGCGTTGGGGCCTGCAGCCGCACCGCGACTTCACCTACGCATTCGCCGACATTGGCAGCGACCCAGAAAACAAGGTCATCATCATGACCGGCACAGGAGAAGAGTTTTCCGGCCCACGTCCCAGTGGACCGAACCGTCCCGGCGGCACGCCGCGCGCCTGGGATGCGATCTACTGGGAGGGCAAGCACCTGCTGCAGAATCTCCTTGACATTGAAGTCCCTATGATCGCTGCCGTGAACGGTCCGGCGTTGCGGCACTGCGAGATTCCTTTGCTCTGCGACATCGTGCTTGCGGCGGAACACGCCGAGTTTCAGGATTCCGCGCATTTCCCGTCCGGTTTAGCGCCCGGGGATGGCATGCATATTGTCATGCCGCTGCTGCTGGGCGCTAACCGCAGCCGCTATTTTCTCCTCACGGGTCAGGTCATTCCTGCTCGTCAAGCACAAGACCTGGGATTAGTAGCTGAGGTATTACCCGGAGACAAACTCTTGCCGCGCGCGTGGGAATTAGCGGAGCAGTTAATCAGGCAGCCGCCGCTCACGCTCCGCTATGCCAGGGTAGCGATCACACAGGATATTAAGCGACGTTTATTAGCTCTCCTCGGATACGGATTGGCGCTGGAAGGGTTGGGCGCTCTGGATGCAATGAGTCAGAAAGAATGAGCGACAAACTGAGCGTGCTTCGACGCTGCTCACCCTTGTGTGATTCCCCAGGTGCAGTCAACGGGGCGAGGCGACCTCGCCCCTCCCAACGCCTCGTCTCTCACTGGATTTAATCGTCACAGTTCATGAGGCAGCCGTGGCGCGTCAGACGACAAAACGCGCGGTTACCGTGCGAGCGCTGAGACTGCGACTTCAGGAGGAGAAAGAAACACGCCAGCGGTCCGACGAATCTCTTCCGTGTCAATACCGTCAAGCACGCAGGCAAAGACTGAAAGCCGGTGAGTTCCCGTGGTCAAGCGATCCACCCGCGCAAACTGAAAGCCGAAGAGCGGCTGCCCCCCCGCAGCGTCTCCTGCTTTTCCAAGCTCGTCCAGATATAATCGCTGCTCAAGACGCTGAAGTCCGCCCTCAAGACGAACCACCAGCAACACGGTGCGGCCGCTCGGCAACAGCAGGGCGGCCCAACGCGCCGGCTGCCCCGTCAGCGTTTGCTCTGCTGGCGTCATACGCCCATTGACTGGCGCACTCGGCGTTTCGCCTTCCAGCAGCACCCGCGCTCCAGTCTGCTGGAGAAAATCAAAATACGCCTGTACTTCACCGCGTGCGAGCACAAGACTCGGCGGAATCTTAATTTTCACTAACGCTGTTCCTTCGACAAAATCCCGGTAAAAGAGCAAATCAACCTGTCCGCTCGTGCCAAAGCCGAACGGCAGCGGGATCCAATAGCGGGCGCGCCGGATCGCCCGCACCGGGCCATTGCGATATCCCAACAGTTCCGCGTGAATGTCCGCGTCAGTCTTCCGCAGCGTGACTAAGCCGCCAAGAAACCGGACTTCTCCCCTCGCATGCACGCCGGCGACCACATTGACGCCAAAGTCGCCCATCTTATCTACAAACGCAATGTGTGTCGGCAAGGGGGCGTGGAACGCTAACGCGTAGCGTTCGGCGTACACGCGATCAGTTGATTCATCATACCGAGCGACTGTGCACGCAGCGCAGGGCAGAGGAGACGACTGAGGAAATACCCCAATGTAGACAAAGCCAAGAGGTTCTACCGCACTACCAACGCGGACTTCTCCCCAGGCCATGGCGCCAGACGGCAGTTGCACTAAATCTCCACGCGCCCCAAGGTCCCGGTTCATGAAAACGAGGGCGTCATTCTCGTCGAACTCTCCTGTCAGGTTGTCACTGTTTGGTTTCGGCCCTTGATCCAGCGCCCAGCGGTCACGCCGGTCGCGCTCGTCCACTTGAAACGGAATCAACTGTGGCGCGCCACTGTGGAACGCATACAGGCGGAACGCGGACACCGGATAATGCAGAAACACTGTGGCGGATTTTCCCTCCACCAGAGACACGCCTGGGACAACTCTGGGCTCTTGCGCGTTTGCCGCCGTTATCAACGAATAGAATGGCAGCAGGAGTGAAGCAATCGCGATCGTTGACCAGACAAGCGTGCGCCAGGATCTCATGCCGCACGTGTTTTTTCCCGCCCTATTTCCTTTCACGCCGCCGCTCAGAGAACTCATAGACTCCGCGCGCTTCCCGTCCTTGCCAGGTCGTCCGCGAGAGGCCAAAGGTCACATTGAGTGCACTGCCTTGCGGCGCGTGCCGGACGATAGGAATCGCCGTCACCGGCTCCCCGCGACATTGCAGGGCCAAAGAGGACGGCGACATTACGGAGACATGAAACGCGATGGGGCGCCCATCTTGCAGCAGGTATTGCAACTCCCAATCATCAGGCTGCAAATAGTGGGGCGCGCCATGATGGTACACGATGCCGGAAGACCGCGGTCCCGCCGGCGTCTCGACTAACGAAAGAAAGATTCCCAGGTCCGGTCCGAACGGCAGCGACACGAGCCGGCGGGGCAACAACCGCCCGGCTTCTTCCGACTTGAGCATGTCAAGAAAACCCCAGGCGTCAACCTGGCGCACCCGGTCGCGCAACCGCACTTCTCCATGCAAATGCGCTAGCAATAGCGGGACACGCGCAACATCAATGCGTGAGGGAATAGTCAGCCGCAGCTCAACTTCCGCAGGCTCCACCCACGACGCGGCGAGTCCTTCTTCCAGGCGGATGAAGGCATGCGGGTGGGAGAAGCGCATAATTGGCCCCTGGTAGGTAATCAGAAATCCGTCAGGTTCGCCGCGCCACACCAGACCACCGACCTGCACCCGCTCCGGCGACCGCCTGGCGTCATCCTCGCCGGTAAACAACGCCATTTCCGTCCCGCCAAGCGAGAGCATCAAACGGCCAGAGTGAGTCGGCTCGTCTCCGCCACATTCGACGCCGCCCATGATGCCGATTCCGCTGAGCGGATCATGAAAATGGAGGCCGAACCGCCTTGGGCTCGACGGCGCGTACAGGGAGAATAAGGCGCCGTTCCGCTGAGCCTGCGCTTCGGACGGCGGTATCTCGAGGGACCCGGCGGCAAACCCGTTGCCATTTGCCGTTGCAGGCCTTTGACATTGCCCAAGCGTCTGACAAAACACGTCGACAAAATGCTGACGCTCAGCCCCGGGCCAGCGCAGGCCAACGCCGAGTTCCAATTGCAGGGCCTGCACCTTTTCTTGTATGGCCAATGCTGCAAGCCGTTGAATGAACGGCGATGGGTCCTGGGCGAAGCGAGCACTGAATAATTGCATCACATTTTCTTTATCCGCCGCCGGATAACGCCGGCCAATGGCCACGTCGATCCCTAAGGCGAGCGCCGCGGCGCGGAAGGGTTGCACCGCGGTGTCAAAAAACGCCGGACTCAAGGTCGGCGCGGCGAATTTGCTGGCTGGCGCAACGCCGCGCTCCCGCTGTTTCAGTCCCATGCCGAGGTCGCACACAGGTTGCACCACGTTCCACCCATGAACAAAGAAGACGCGCGCCTCGCCATGGCGTTCGACCAGGAAAGAAGTGAGTTCGACCAACGCCTCAAGAAACCACGGCGCGCGAGTCCGCACCTGGCTGACGCGATTCAGGTCAAGCTCATTGCGGTCGAGGGCGCGGTTGATGAGCGCATACCCATGGGTGCGAGCGGCAAGTTCTTCAGTCAGCTGAGCCGTATGCAAATCATTGACCTTAATGCTGTCCTTAATAGGCGCATCGACGGAACGCCTGCCCCCATGCGGCGCTATAAAGATCAGGGGCGACTCGCCGGCGCGGTACTGCATCCACTGCGGCAAACGGCTCTCAAATGTAAATGTCATAGTTTTAGTATAGCTGGTCTGTTTTCCCAGAAACACTCTGTCATCTCTTCGTACCCGCTTCCGCTTCACCTACCATTGCCTGCAGTTGCTCTACGGTCATACTGCCTGGCCGCTTCCCGCTTCTCGCCATATCATTCGCCACGCGCTGCAGCACGGCATTGCAGGGCGTCGGCACGCCGTACAGTTTCCCGAGCAATACAATCTCGCCATTGAGATAATCCACTTCGATTGAGGGCAGGCCGCGCATGAGACTTTGCCAGGTCGAGCCTCCAGTACGCGGATGGCCTTCGATGTCCGCCATTCTGATTTCAGTCTGGATACGCTGGCGCATTTCCTCTTCAGGGACGAATTCAATGCCAGCCGCCTTGTAACACGCCAGCGCCTCTTGCCGCGCCCTGCGCGCGACCTCTCCGCCAGGCGCTTCCAAACCGCAAATCGCTTGCAGGGCGTTGCGCAGATTGCTTAACAGCTTGGTGTATTTCCACCGCATAATCGCCGGATC
>DATLYA010000369.1:0-7936 GCA_035575235.1 Candidatus Methylomirabilota bacterium | reverse complement strand
GCAGCGGTAAGCTATTCTTTCGGTTCGGACCAGTTCTCCCACCCGTACGCGCCCTGCAGTTTGACGAAGCGGCATTCGCCAAAGTATTCCTCATGCAGGCCTTTGGGTTCTTTCCAGATGCGCACGAGGGTTTGCAGATCTTCCTGTCCCATCGGAACAACAAGGCGGCCTCCAAGACGCAGTTGAGAGAGCAGGGGCCGTGGCAGGCACGGCGCCGCCGCGCCAATAACGATGGCGTCAAAGGGCGCTTCGCTCTCCCACCCGAGCGTTCCATCTCCTATCTGGATAGAGACGTTGTGATAACCCAGCCTGTCTAATACTGACCGCGCCCGCTCGGCTAAACGCGTTGACATTTCTATGGAGCACACCTGCACCCCGTGTTCCGCCATGATTGCGGCGAGATAGCCGGACCCGGTGCCGACCTCAAGCACTTTTTCGCCTTCCGCGAGTTTGAGCGTTTCCGCCATGAGCGCGGTCATGTACGGTTGTGAGATGGTCTGACCTTCTCCAATCGGCAGTGGATTATCTTCGTAGGCGCGGTCGCGTAGCGCGTCTTCTACGAATTCGTGACGCGGCACTCGTCCCATGGCTCTCAAAACGAGAGGATCAGAGATGCCGCGTTTCGCCAACTGTTCCCGCACCATTTGTTCACGAGCTTGGATGTATGTTAACGCCATGGTAACCGCAGATCGCGCATTTCTTGCAGAGCGCGATAGTTAGTCAGATCGACATGCAACGGAGTGACAGAAATAAACCCCTCATGAACGGCGACACAATCTGTGCCTTCGTCCGGATCGAAGCCTAGATCATCGCCGCCGATCCAATAATACTTTTTCCCCCGTGGATCGATACGAGCATCAATCGTTTCGGCATACCGCCGTTTCCCCTGCCGCGTGAGGCGATACCCTTTGATCTCTGACTTGGGTAGATTGGGCACATTGACGTTTAACAACGTATCCGTCGGCATGCCTTGCGAGATGACTTCAGCGGCGAGCACAGCGGTAAACTCAGCCGCAGCAGCGAAATGAAACGGCTTCTCCCGCAGGACAAGCGACACCGCGATGGAGGGAATACCAAGGAGTGAGCCTTCAATCGCAGCGGAAACCGTGCCCGAATACGTGATATCATCTCCGAGATTCGCACCCTTATTAACGCCGGACACCACGAGATTCGGGCGTACGGGCAAAAAGCCTTTAACTGCGAGGTTAATGCAATCCGTTGGCGTCCCATTCACGGCAAAGCGGCGCGGCGCCACCTCTTCGATACGCAAAGGACGATGCAACGTCAAGGCGTGACTGACGGCATTCTGCTCACGATCAGG
Organism: Candidatus Methylomirabilota bacterium; assembly: GCA_035575235.1. Classification (GTDB taxonomy): domain Bacteria; phylum Desulfobacterota; class Binatia; order Bin18; family Bin18; genus SYOC01. The sequence goes on along the minus strand of DATLYA010000369.1, from coordinate 6,615 downwards.
GGCAACTGTGTAAGTTTCGCCGAGTTTTTGCAGGGCGGCCTCAAGCGCATGCAGCCCCTCTGAATGAATACCATCGTCATTCGAGACCAAAATAATCATGGCGGCATTTCAGCAGAAAGCAACGGAAGAAGAAAGGCGACCACCCTTGTGATCGCCTCTCATACCACATGGTCGGGGTGAGCCGATTTGAACGGCCGACCACTCGCACCCCAAACGAGTGCGCTACCAGGCTGCGCTACACCCCGACACGTCCGTGTGTTTCTCTTATCGTCTCACGGGTAAAGGAGCAAGAGCCTTTCTCAGCACTGAGTACTGAGTACCGAGTGACGAAAGGCAACTGATAAGGTATAAAGATTCCCTGCTTTTTCTTTTTACTCGGTACTTTTTACTTGATACCCGGTGCTAAATACCGGAGGTCGTCATGCCAACCTACCAAGGCGGATGTCACTGTGGACGCGTGCGGTTTGAGGTGACAGCGGACATCGATAAGGTTGTGGACTGTAACTGTTCAATCTGCACAAAAAAAGGCTTTCTCCACCTTATCATTCCTCCCGGGCAATTCCGGTTGTTATCGCCTCCAGAGGCTGTGACGCTGTATCAGTTCAACACCCGCACGGCCAAACATTACTTCTGCCCGGTCTGCGGTATTCACTCGTATTACATTCCTCGTTCACATCCTGACAAAATCGATGTCAATGTACGCTGTCTGGAAGGAGTCGATCTCCAGACGCTTTTAATTCAGCCGTTCAACGGCAAGGAGTGGGAGAAGAGCCGGCATACGTTGGAGGAGTAGAGCGTGATGCGTCATACGTGTTATGTGAAGGCGAAAGCTGAAAGTAACAACACATATCACGCGCCACGTTTCACGTAACACGCATGACGTTTCACGCTTCATAATTCATATCCAGCGTGACAAACAGATACCCCAACGATTTCCCGTGCTGGAGGAGCGCCTCGCGCACTTCGGGCATCAATAAGCGAGCAAAATCCTCTGGCGGCGCCTGGATGAGCGCGATGCGATCTTCCGCGTGTACGCGATAGTACGGCAGCCCCAAAGCTTGAAACAGCGGCGCCCAGGCAGCTGAGGGATCAGCTGGAAGCACGATACGAGTTTTTGGCTCTCCCATACTCAGGGACTGTACTACAAAACCTTGACCAGCTAAATCCAGTCAGAGCAATAGAGAACTGAGAACTCATGAGTACTGCTTCCTGTGGCGTCATCTTTGACCTTGATGGGGTCCTCATTGACTCCGAAGGTCTTTACTACCGTGCTTATAGTGAAGTGCTCAAACTGTATGGCGTAGCGGTCTCGCGCGAAGAATATGAAGATTACTGGATTGCTCAAGGCAACGGCCCCGAATACATCGTCGCGAAACATAACTTGCCCATTGCGCCGGATGAGCTGCGCCAACGGCGTTCCCCCATTTATCTGCAGTTGTTAGAAACGGAAGTGACCTTGATGCCGTACGTGCATGAGGCATTGCTCCGTTTGGCGTCGCACTGTGCGTTGACCGTCGCGACCAACAGTAATCGCGAACATTTGGATGCGGTCTTACGCAAGTTTCACCTGGAAGAGTTTTTCCCGGTAACCGTCGCGCGGCAAGATTACCACAAGGCAAAGCCCGAGCCCGACGCGTTTGTGGCGGCGGCAAAAAAACTCCACCTGCCGCCGTCCCAGTGTGTTGTCATCGAAGACACCTACAAAGGCGTCATGGCGGCGACGCGGGCAGGGATGTGCTGCATCGCGATTCCAAATGAGTACACGAGACGTAATGATTTCAGCAAAGCAAGTCTGGTGCTGCCGAGCCTGCGGGAGTTGACGGTCGAGGTTGTGCGGGCGTTAATCCCCTCCTTCAGCAAAGGGGGGTAGGGGGGATTTCTCTATGCTTCGCTACAACCCTCGATTGAAAGATTCCGCACGTAACTTGGGTACAGACTTACCTGATAGTGAATGGCTTCTGTGGTCACGACTTCGCCGTCGGCAAATCTTAGCGTACAATTTTACCGCCAAAAACCTCTAGGAAACTATACTGTGGATTTCTATGCGCCAAGAGCGAAGCTTGTCATGGAAGTAGATGGCAGTCGGCATTATGAGGCAATGCGGAATGAACAAGATCAGTTGCGCACATCCTATTTAGAAGGGCAGGGACTCCAAGTTTTGCGGTTTTCTAAGTCTGAAGTGTTTTCGGAGCTGGAGGCTGTAATAGGGAAAATTTACTGGATGGCGCCCAGGGAGATAAATCCCCCCCTAGCCCCCCTTTTTCAAAGGGGGGGATTGCTCTATCCTGGCCGCCTTATGGCCGCACAGGCATGTTTTGCAGTGAAGGAGGGGCGCATCGCATGACAGCACGGTTTACGGACAGGTTCGTTCACGCCAATGGTCTCAAGTTCCACTATCTGGATTGGGGGAATCCAGAAAAGCCGCCGATGGTGTTGCTGCACGGCGTGGGGCAGACGTGCCATACATGGGATCTCTTTGCGGCGGCGATGGCCGAACATTTCCATGTCATGGCGTTTGACCAGCGCGGACATGGCGACACCGACTGGGCTCCAGATAAAGACTACTCGCGCCAGACGATGGTGAAAGATGTGGGGGCGTTCACACGCGAACTGGGGTTGGACCGTTTCTTCTTGATCGGCATGTCGATGGGGGGCGCCAATTCACTTTCCTTTACCGGCAACAACCCCGACCGGGTTGAGGCGCTCGTCGTGGTCGACGTTGGTCCACGTGTCGAGAGCAAAGGCGTACAGCATATTCGCGATTTTATGAGGAATTATCGCGAATTCGACACCCTTGACGAGGCGGCGGAGGTGATCCATCGCTTCAACCCACGCCGTCCGCTTGACGTGATCCGGAATTTTACCTGTGTCTACAATTTGAAACAGCTTGCGAACGGCAAATGGACGTGGAAGTATGATACCTACTTTAGCGAAGGACACAGCCGTATAAACGTCAAACAAATGCACGATGAGCTGACGAAAGACGTCAAAAAAATCAAATGCCCTACGCTGGTAGTGAAGGGCGGGGAGAGCGATGTCTTCTCACTTGATGGCGCCAGGGAACTGCAACAGGCCATTCCAGGCTCGGAGTTTGCCCTTGTCGCCAAAGCGGGCCATTCGGTGATGGGCGATAACCCGCCTGGATTTGAAATTGCGGTGCGGACATTTTATCAGAAGAAGGGATATTTGCCTGCATAATGAAAAAGAATCGGAGAAGCGCGGAGCCGGTGAATTCAATGGTTCTCCGATTCTCCCTGTCTCCGTTTCTCCGCTTCAGCCAGGCTATTTCACTTGAAGAAGAGGAAAATCATGGACCTCGGACTAAAAGGCAAAATCGTTGTCGTCGGCGGCGCCAGCAAAGGCATTGGCAAAGCGACCGCATTGGTGTTTGCCCGCGAAGGCGCGAAGGTGGCTATCGCTGCACGCGACCCTGATATGCTGCAAGGAACGGCTGAAGAAATCCGTAAAGAGACGGGAGGCGAGGTTCTTCCCATTCCTGGAGATTTGTCTCAGGCGCAGGCGGTTGAGCAATTGATCGATGAAACCGTTGACCACTTCGGCACAGTCCATGTCGTAGTCGCAAATACCGGCGGGCCTCCGCTAGGCGGATTCAATAATATGTCAGATGCCGATTGGGAAAATGCCTTTGCGCTCAATTTTCTCAGTACTGTGCGACTCTTCCGTAAGGCGTTACCCCATATGCAGAAGCAGCAGTGGGGGCGTCTGCTGAGCGTGATGTCGATGTCGGTCAAAGAACCGATTGACGGTTTGATTCTTTCCAACGGCGTGCGCCCCGCCGTAGTAGGCATGGCAAAGACGCTTTCACGCGAAGTGGGGAAATACAACATTACGGTGAACACCGTGCTGCCAGGTCGCATTCTCACTGATCGTCTCAAAGGCGGCATTACTGCGCGTGCTCAGCGCACCAATAAGTCGTTTGATGAGGCGCTCAAAGAGAGCGCGGCGGATGTCCCGCTTGGCCGGATTGGTGATCCCGAGGAAATGGCGAACGTCATCGTCTTTCTTGCTTCTGAAGCTGCGAGCTATGTGAATGGAGTGAGCATTCAGGTGGACGGTGGATTGATTCGTGGGTTGCTCTAATTGAGCCATCGGGGACAATTGCGTCATTGAATCATTGGGCCATCGGGTCATTGAGGAATGGAAATGATGCAATCCTGCAATCATCATCATGGCTCCATCCTTGAATGATTCAATTCTTTTTCAATGACTTAATCACTCAATGACTCAACCATACAACATACAATGCCTCAATCGCTCAATGATCTAATTCTCACGGCCGCGGTCGAGGCCGCCAGAGCGGCTGGCGATGTTGCGCTGCATTATTTTTGCACTCAGCTCACGGTCGAGACGAAAGCCGACCGTACCCCTGTGACTCGGGCGGACCAGGAGTGTGAGTCAAAGATCGTGGAAATACTCAGCGCTCGTTTCCCTGAGATTGGCTTTCTAGGCGAAGAGTATGGCGAGCGACCTGGGCGGCGGAACGCCCGTTGGATTATCGATCCTATCGATGGCACAAAAAACTTTATTCGTGGGATTCCCTTTTTTGCCACGTTGATTGCGTTGGAAGAAGAGGGCGAAGTGACGGCTGGAGTCATGTACGCCCCGGCGATGAATGACATGCTTTATGCACGGAAAGGCCGGGGAACGTTTGCTAACGGCAATAGAGTGCAGGTTTCAGCAATCAACGAGCTGAGCCACGCTATGCTGATCCACGGTGGACTGAAAGATTTGAAGGTCCGTCCATGTTGGCGCCCATTTCTGCGCTTGGTCGACGCCACTGCGCGACAGCGGGGATTTGGCGATGCCCTCGGGCATAGGGTGGTAATTTGTGGGCAGGCAGAGGTCGCGCTGGAGCCTGAAATTAAACCCTGGGATGTCGCCGCCACAAAAATCCTTGTGACCGAGGCTGGCGGACGGTTTTCTGACTTTGCCGGGTCGCCGTCTATTTACACCGGCAGCGCGGTGATCTCGAATGGACGGGTGCATGATGAGGTGATCCGGCTCCTGCAAAGTCCTTGACTTAAGATTCTTCGCTGCGCTCAGGAATGACAAGACTTTCAGTACGTTAAACAGTAACGGAGGCATATGATGGACGCTCCTATCGAAATCGTCGAGTTTTCTGACTATCTGTGACCCTGGTGCTTTCCTGCGGCCGTGCGCCTGCAAAAAATTCAAGAACGCTTCGGGGACCGGGTGACCGTGCGCTGGCATCCCTTCGCGTTGCGTCCGCACTATGATCCTTCTCCGTTTCGGTTCGCCGGAAGTTATGTTGAGAATGCCTGGCGACGCGTCTCCGCCATGGCGGAGGATGTCGGCCTGTCATACAAGATGTGGGATAAAGAGGAATTCCCGCGTTGGAGCATGCCGGGTCTTGAGGCCGGCGTGGCGGCGCAACGGCAAGGCGAGGAAGTGTTTCATCGATTTCATTTGAATCTCTTCCGCTCGTTTTTTCTTGAAAGCCAGAGTTTGATTGATAAGGACAATTTGCTGGCCGTGGCGCGGAAGTCTGGGCTCGATGTCAATACCTTCTCACACGATATTGAAGACCCAGTACTCCAAGACCTGGTGCGGAAACAATGTGAGGAGGCCGTGGAGACCTACTTCGTCTCAGCCGTGCCGACGGTTATTATCGGCGGCAAACGACGGCGGATTGGCATGGTCCCGGCGGATGAATATCTGGCGGATTTAGCGGCCTTAGGGGTGAAGTAGGAGCGCGGCGCGCCGTGCCCCTACAACTTTGGAGTGCGGCGACATGTCGCCGCTTTCGTAAAGCGCAAACATGTTTGCGCACTCCAGAAAGTCCTCTCAGAGCAATGAGGGCGTATTATGCCTACAAGTGACGAACACACCTTCCTCCTCCGGTTTTCCCTTGGCGCCGAGATTCCACCCGAAGCCTGGGAAGATGAAGACTTTGAAGGGGACGAGTGGCTAAACGAATGGGAAGCACAGATCAAGCCCGGCCTGGTGCGGACAATTTTCTCTTATCTCCGCACGTTTGAGAGATGGAATTGTCACATTCGTAATCGTGGCGTCTCTCCCTTGGATGAAATTGAAATTGTGATGAGAAAAGAATGGCAGGGCAAGGGATGAAGGACGGAAGGAGAAACCAGAGTTCCGTTCTTTTATGACGCCGCTTTACGCGCTCCGCGCTTTTTATTGTCTTCTACTACCGGCGGAGCAATGAGGCGATTGTTGATATCTTCTTTCATCGTATCATAGCAATCCTGGCACACTTCCGACCGCCAACTCCACACGGAATGATGCGGACGTTCGGTAACATCAATGGAAATTTCCAGTAACGCGTCGAGGTTTTCCACCTCGGCGCCGCACCGATCGCAGAAGAATTTGACCATAATTGCAGTCCATAGAATTCGTAGAGTTCGGTGGGTTGGAGAGTTTATTGGATTCATAGGATTCGTAAATCTGCCAACGATCTCTACAAGCTAAGGATCGTGAGACAAAACTCTGAACGGACAAAGGAGCAGGGGAGATGAGGTTGTCATTGCGAGGAGCGCTAAGCGACGAAGCAATCTCTGTTTTCAGGCAAGGATTGCTTCGCTGCGCTCGCAATGACACCTTGTCCTTATGCCATGT
>DATLYA010000368.1:0-14822 GCA_035575235.1 Candidatus Methylomirabilota bacterium | reverse complement strand
CGTTCTTTTCAACACGGACAAATTGTTCGTAGCCGCGAATCATCCCGCCGTTCACTTCGCAATCCGGCGTATAACACTCGTGAACGAACCGTTCGACGTCTGTGTTGTATAACTCTTCGTATCGCTTCGCGACGGCAAGATGTCGTTGTTCTTCGGCTGTCATAGTTTGGCTCCTTCCCTTTTTGCAGTGAGGCGATTATCCTGCGGCTTTTCTCGGCTGTCAACTTGAAAGAATTTTTTGGCGAGTATAGCGTGCACGTGTGCGCCACAGTCCGGGAGACTCATTGCTCCCAATAAGCGAGCAAGGAAAAAGAGGAGTTTATGGCGTTCGCCCCTCCTGAATACCTGGGGGAAACCGAGTGGTTAGCGGCTCACCTCAATGATCCGCAGCTCCGCATTTTTGATTGCACGATTGTCGTGCGTGATGATCAAGCGCAAGGCCAGGGGCAGGGCTCTCGTGTGGAGAGCGGCTATGAGGTGTGGCGGCAGGGGCACATTCCCGGCAGCGGCTTTGCTGATCTGGTGACCGATTTGTCTGATCCCAACGGCAAATTCCCGTTTCCCGCACCGTTGCCTGAGCGGTTCGCCGCAGCCATGTCTCGCTACGGCGTGGGCGCGGGACATCGCGTGATCTGGTATGACGCCTTCATGAATGTCTGCGCGGCGCGCGTGTGGTGGCTGCTGCGGGCGAATGGATTTGACAATGCCGCCATCCTGAACGGCGGCTGGACAAAATGGACAAAGGAGAATCGCCCGGTTTCGACAGCCCCGCCGACGTATCCGCCCGCGCGGTTTGTGTCGCGCCCGCGCCCGCAACTCATTGCGAAAAAACAAGAGGTGTTTGCGGTGATAGACAAGCCCGGTACGCTGCTGATCAATGCGCTTCGTCCAGAGGATTTTGCCGGCGCGGCGCCGCCTCGCTACAGCCGTCCGGGACATATTCCCTCCAGCGTGAACGTGCCGTTTCTTTCTCTCGTTGATCCCGATACGCAGGCCTATCTGCCGGAAGAGCAGTTACGCGCCAGGTTTGCGGCGGTGGGGGCGGCGGTTCAAGAGAAAGTGATCACTTATTGCGCCGTAGGGTTTACCGCGTGCAGCGATGCGTTTGTCCTTTCGTTATTAGGGGCTGAGAATCTCGCTATGTATGATGGGTCATTGACGGAGTGGACGGCGGACCCGGCGATGCCGATGGTGACGAGTTAAGAATATACATCGTAAAACGGCGATCAGCCGCTGGATGGTCAGGAGGTCTTATGGGGAGTAGAGAAAACCTGGCCCTCAATTTCGACCCTCGCTATGAAGATCTGCATGCCTTGCGGCGGTTAACGCGCCGCGGGTTTCTCGGTCGTGTGCTGAGCAGCGCAACGGCTGGCGCGGCGCTCTTATCATTTGGGTCCCGTGCATTTGCTGCATCTGCATCCATGCAAAGTGGACCAGGAACAGGCGCCGCGCCTGACGATGAGCGCTACTGGGAGTTGGTCGCCAGTCAGTTCCTGCTGCGCAAAGGGCTGACGTATATGAACACGGGCACGCGCGGCCCTTCGCCGCGCAGCGTGCATATGGCGCAGCTTGAGGCGTTGCACGAGGTCAATGCCGATTATTTTGGCTTCACCAAGAGCGGCTATAACAAGGACTTCCTTGATAAGCTGCGCGCCAAGCTGGCGGCGTTTGTTGGGGCTAAGCCCACGGAGATCGCTTTTACCAGCAACACCACGGAAGGGATGGTGTACGGGACGCTCGGCGTTGAGCTGAAACCGGGCGATGAAATCCTCTTCACGAATCACGACCACCCGAGCGGCGGCAACCCCATCATGCTGCGTGCGGCGCGTGAAGGGCTGGCGGTGCGGATTGTCGATTTAGCCGATCGCAAGTTTCATCCCCCCCACAGCCCGGACGAGCTTCTTCAGGTTTTTGAAGCCGCCCTGACGCCCAAGACAAAATTGCTCAGTTTTTGCCACATCAATTACACCGATGGCTGTGTGATGCCGGTGAAAGAGATTTGCGCGCTCGCGCGCTCCAAAGGCGTGATTACTCTGGTTGATGGCGCCCAACCTCCCGGCATGATGAAACTCGATCTCCATGATCTCGGTTGCGATATGTACGCCGGACCGTGTCACAAATGGATGCTGGCGTCCATGTATACGGGATTTTTCTACGTGCGAGAGGAGATGCTTGAGCGCGTCTGGCCGACGATGTATTGCGGCGCCGTCAATGGCAAGACAATGTACGGCAAGCCGCCTCCGCAAATCATGGCGGACGCATGTATCGGCGCGGCAAAGTATGAATACCACGGCTCCACGGATTTCCCGGCGAAATTTGCCGTGAACGCAGCGCTTGATTTTCACAACCAAATTACCACAGAGGCGATTGAGGCGCGCGACCGTTATCTGGCGCAACGTTTACTCGCGGGGCTGCGACGGATTGATGGAGTTGACGTGTATACGTCAGACGATCCGCGCTTAAGTTGTGCCCTGGTGGCGTTTACCGTGAAGGGAATGCCAACGGCGACGCTTATGGACGCCCTCTGGAGCCGTCATGGCATTTATCTGCGCAACGTCACCCATGAGGAAATCGGGTGGGACGTGAACCGCGCCTCGCTGCACATTATGGTCACGGCGAAGCAAGTGGACAATTTGCTTGGAGCCATAGAGGAGGGAGCGAAGGGGAAAGCGTGAGGCGGAAAGCAAGAGACGAAAAGGCGAAAATCAAAGGACAAAGGGCAAAAATAAAAGAACGAGGGACGGAAAACAGAAGGGCAGAGTACGCACCACGCACCACGCACCACGCATCACGGCTCTGCGACCTCAACGAGCATCTCGATCTCTACCGTCCAATTGAACGGCAACGACGCCATGCCCACCGCCGCGCGCGCATGTTTGCCGCGCTCGCCAAAGAGCGCTACCAGAAGATCGGAGCAACCATTGATGACTTTGGGATGCTGATCAAAACCGTCAACAGCGTTGACCATGCCAAATACACGCACGATCCGCGCGATCTTATGCAAATTCCCCAATTCCGCCTTAGCGGTAGCCAAGAGGCATAGGGCGGTTTGCCGTGCAGCTTCGTAACCCTCTTCCACTGTCCGCTCGCGTCCGACTTTGCCTACGGCTTTCTCGTGCGGCATGCCGCAGGGACCATGTCCGGCAAGGAATAACAATTGGCCCGTGCGCACGGCTGGAACATAATTCGCAACTGGCTGGGTTGGCGCCGGAAGGGTGAGGCCTAATTCTGTCAGACGCTGTTCGGGGGTGGAGGTTTGCTGAGCGGAAGAGAGCGCGGGAGTGACGCCCTGGAGTAGAAGGATGAACCCCAAGGCGATTACGCACTGCAACTGTTGTCTCTTAGACATGATGCCTGGAGAGAAATTCTTTCATGGTCTTGGTGAATTCATCGCGCATCGAGATGAAGAACCCGTGCCCAGCATTGTCGAAAATCTTCAGCTCAGCGCCGGGAATTTCACGCGCAATGATTTCCGAATTTGCCGCAGGGATTAAGATGTCGTCTCTGCCTGTGACCACCAGAGTAGGAGCTTTGATGTCTTTCAAATGCTTGAAGACGCGCAAGGTCATGGTCGCTTGATAATGCCGCTCATAGGCGAAACGCGGCGTGACGTGCGTCAAGGTGCGTTGCAGGTTCTCTTCCAACTCCGCGCGGTGGGTGCGGATAAACTCATCCGAAAAGGACAGCTTCCAGCCTTCACGTCCGGCTTCTTCCGGCGTCATGCCTGCACGGCCCTGAAGCATGTTCAGCGACTCGGGCGGTGCGGCGACGGCGTTTCTGCCTCCTGGCGTCGTACAGCCGAGGATTAAGCTGGCGACTCGCTCTTGATAGTGCGCGCCCAGTTCTTGCGCAATCATGCCTCCCATCGACACGCCAAACACATGCGCCCGGGGGATGTGCAAGAGATCAAGCAAACCAACGGCGTCGCTCGCAAACATGGCGATGGTATACGGCTCGTCCGGTTTATCGGATAATCCCGTGCCGCGATTGTCATATGTAATGACCTGATAGGTCTTCGCCATGTCTTGAATGAGCGCTGGATCCCAAGCAATGGACGGCTGTCCAAGGCCGTTGATGAACAGCAGTGGTTCGCCTTTGCCATGAATATCGTAGTGCAGATTGACCCCGTTGACGTGAGCGTAAGGCATAGCGCCTCCTTTTGTGATGCTGGCGTGAGCCCTTGTAGCAGGGATGCCGAGGGATTGCCAGAGAACTGCACTCCCAGGTAGATCTATAAGCATGCCGCCCGTCGCTCAGACTCTTTCTGCTGAAACTCCGGATTTCCGGCAAACGATCAAGGCATTATCGCGTGCGCATACCGGACGCTCGCTCTATCATATGCTTGAGTGCTGGCTGGTCATCGCGACGGCAATCTATAGCAGCACGATCATAGCGCCTCCCTTGTCTGGTGTGGCTGGGATTGTTGTCTACTTTATTGCCTTCGTCGTGATTGCTTCTCGTCAACACGCCTTGATGGTGCTCACCCATGACGGCATTCACAAACGGTTGGCTCGCTCGCTGTGGATGAATGACTGGCTGGCGCGGCTCACCATGGCGTTTCCGGTCTTTACGTCCCTGGCGAAGTGGCGGTTGATTCACCTCTATCATCATCAATACACCCACACCGCTGCTGATCCTGATCGGGCTATCTACGCGCGTTATCCACTCAACAGTCGCAAGTTCCAGCGCCTGTTGCTTCGTGACCTCTGCGGTCTCAATGTGATCACCACACTCAAATACTTCATGGACGTTCCGCTTATCGCGCGTGAGTTTAACCGTCGTTTTCTCGGGGAAGATCGTGTGGCGCAGTATCACAAGCTCTCTGATATGCGTGCATTCTGGCTATTCTGGGTCGTGGTGATTGGGGGAGGATTATGGTGGGGTGGAACTCCGTTTGCGGTCGGATTCCTTGCCTATTGGCTGCTGCCGTACTGCACGGTGACGCAAGTCTTCTTTCGCATTCGCGGCGCTATCGAGCATGGCAATGTGCCTGATCCAGGCAACCCATACCAGCAAACGCGTACGTACTTCTTGCATCCTGCACTTGCGTTTTTCTTGGCGCCGAAGCGCGTGAACTACCATCTAGAACATCATCTGTATCCCTCCGTGCCGTTCTATAACTTGCTGCAGTTACATCGAGCGTTTCAGCAAGCGACCTACCAACAGGTGCAGGCGTATTGCGAGCCGTTTACCATGAGTTTGCGGAAACTGGTGAAGGAAGAATAGTAAGGGCGTCTGGCCACCTGTCCGTCACCCCGGCGCATGCCGGGGCGACGAAATCGCAATTCACCGTCTCCTCTCCTCTGCGGTGGCGCACTACTTTAGCTGATCACAAATTGTACGCCCGTGTGGCGTTGTCGCCGATGATATTTTGTTGATCGGCTGGCGGCATCTTGGCGATGTTCTGCTTGAGCGTTTTGAGCGCGCCGGGGAAGCCGTCAAAGTGCGGGAAATCACTTGACCAGAAGAATTTATCCGATCCCCAGCGTTCACTGGCCGGTGGAATCATGCTCTCATCGACGTCGGCGCCAATCCATACCTGACGGCGGAAGTATTCACTTGGACGGCGCTTGCAGGCGGTCATGAAACCGCTGTGCTCCCATTTGCTGTCCATCCGCTCAATGAAATGCGGCAGCCAGCCCGCGCCGACCTCCAGGCAAAGCAGTTTGAGCCGCGGGAAACGCTCTAAAGCGCCGCCTTCGAAGAAGCTGACGAAGGAGCCCTGGATGTCAAAACCCAGGGTCACCGACAGATAGTAGAACGCAGAGCCGCGAAACGTAGGATGATTATACCACTGACTACCATGATAGTTTGGTCGGGCGATGACATGCAGGCCGACGGGTAAGCCATAGTCCTGCGCTACTGCCCAGAAGGGATCATAGTACGTATCGCCATAAGCTCGGCCATTGGCCGGCCAGGGAGTCAGCATCACGCCTTTCAGGCCCATCTTGGCGACGCGATGCAATTCTGTCACTGCTCGCTCCACATCCATCAGCGAGATGTGGGCGACTCCGTAAAGACGATTTGGGTACGGCCGGCAAAAATCGGCGATCCACTCGTTGTAAACGCGGCAATACGCCATGGCGAGCTCGGGATCATTGACCTCGCCTTCCCACGTTAATCCTATGGTTGGGTAGAGGACGGAGGCGTCTATCCCTTCCTCATCCATCCATTTTATCCGTGCATGTGGGTCATACGCTCCTGGAGGACCATCCAGGTAGCTGAACTCATTGGAGAAAGCGACTTCACCAGGTTGACCAAACGCTGCGGCGATGCCAAACCCACGACTGAGTGAGGAAAAATGCCCCTCGACAATAATAGACTCTACTCCATCCTTATCGCGGGCCAGGCCCAAGGCGCGATCCTTGAATTTACCCTCTAAATTCTTCTGCCAGAGATCTGGCGGCTCTAAGACATGACCATCTGCATCGACGGATCTTCCAAGTTGCATACACAACCCTCCCTTTTTTTCAGGTGATTATAACCGTCTTGTACAACGATATCAGGCGGAATACAAACGAACGGGAGAAGAAGAACAAAGGAGGAATCCCGTATGCTTGGAGCGATGGCGCATGTCGGCATTACTGTCCGCGACATGGACACCGCGCTCGCCTTTTATCGGGATACGCTCGGACTACGCGTACTTGGCGATATTATGATTGCCGGCGATGAGGCGGATCGGCTTACCCGCCTCAAAGGAACGCAACTGCGAGCCGTCTAGGTGCGGAGCGAATACGACCTCAAGGGTCCTCCTCTTGAGCTGTTACACTTTGTTGAGCCTGCATCCGAGGGTGGCAAGTCGTCTGCCAGGCTGATCAACCCTGGTATTACTGAAGTTGCATTTTGGGTGAAAGATATCGAGAAGACGTATGCGGACTTATGCAGCCGCGGTGTGAAATTCTATTCTCCTCCTCAGCTGTTTGAGCTAGAAGGCTATGGAAAGGTAAAGGCGGTGTATTTTGGGGATCCGGATGGTATGACGCTGGAGTTATTACAGCTCGTGAAGGACAAACAGTAGAGAGGAAAATTTTTGCAACAGGTGCAGAAGAGCGATGAATATTTTTTCCTCCTACTGCGTCCAATTTCCCAGAAGAGAAAAACAGAGCTTCCTTCTCCCTAAATGCCCCCTGTTTTTCTCTTCTTGTCTCCTCCCTTCCTTGCCCTAGGCCGAAGAGACTCCCGCTCTTCGGCCTCCTCCTTTCAGCTCAGCATCGAAGTTGAATTAATGCAATGTGAGGGGGCGGCCTTGAGCTAGCAGTTTCTCAAGTTTTTCCTTGACGATATTCGAGTCAACGATTGGCTTGGCGATATAGTCGTCACATCCTGCCGCCAGAGCCTTTTCTTCATCACCCACCATAGCTTGAGCCGTAAGCGCGATAATAGGAAGGTTACGGATGGGGCCTTCCATCTCGCGGATGCGACGTGCAGTTTCCCAGCCATCAAGTACAGGTAATTTCAAGTCAAGGAACATCAGATCAGGGGGATTGGCGGCAATGATGTCTAACGCTTCCTGGCCGTGGGTTGCCTCCAGAATTTCAAAATCACCAATCTTGCGCAAGCGATAGACCAGAATATGCCGGTTGTCCTCATTATCTTCCACGACGAGGATCTTCTTACGACTCATGTGATCCCTCTCCCCAGCGGCATGCTTCTGCACGAATTACTTCTCCATCATAGAGGAATGCGGTCGATGACGTCAAATTCACACCGCAGCTAGTGAGAAGAGACATTCAGGTGTGCCCTCGCCGGGAATCGAACCCAGACCACAGGTTCCGGAGACCTGTATGATATCCATTTCACCACGAGGGCGTCTAAGGAAAAACACTCATAGCATTTCAGCCCTCTACGAGCAACGTCGTAAATGGAGTTGGTTGGCGGCCTTTCCGCGTCCTGGGCTATCAGATGATAGCGCCCTATGGCAAAATAAATTTGCTAAGGAGGAAATTGCCCTGGTGAATGCGGTTCCTGCTGTCAGGGTCATGAATCTTCACCGTCACTATGGAACCCGGGCAGCGCTTGCTGGAGTGAGCTTTACGGTATTTCGTGGAGAGCTGTTTGCGCTGCTCGGTCCAAACGGTGGAGGAAAAACCACTCTTTTTAAAATTCTTTCGACGCTTTTATCGCCTACAAGTGGCGACGTTGAGGTCTTCGGCTATAGTTTAAGCCAGCATCCGCATGCTGTACGGTCGTGTCTTGGAGTCGTGTTTCAGCATCCGAGTCTTGACGCCAAACTGACTGTCTTGGAGAACCTCCAGCATCATGGCCATTTATATGGGTTGCGAGGAAAAGCTCTCCGGGAGCGATCCCTCGTTATGCTAAAGCAGCTTGGCATAGCGGAGCGAGCCAATGACCTGGTCGAGACGCTCTCTGGCGGTATGCAACGGCGGGTTGAGTTAGCAAAGGGGTTGTTGCATAAGCCTGATTTGCTGCTGCTGGATGAGCCGAGCACGGGCTTAGATCCAGGCGCACGGCGGGATTTTACTAACTATCTTTTGCACTTGCGCGATCAAGAAGGAGTGACGATTATTCTCACGACTCATATCATGGAAGAGGCGGAACGGTGTGACCGCGTCGGCATCTTACACCAAGGGAAATTGGTGGCGCTCGATACGCCCGATGCGTTGAAAGCGCGAGTTGGTGGTGATGTGGTCGCGATTCGTGCGACCAATCTTCAGGAATTTCGTGAAAAACTCGTGACCCGTTTTGGTTGTGCGCCGGTTCTCGTAGATGGTTCGTTACGAATTGAGCGTCCTCGCGGGCATGAATTTGTCCGCGAAGTCGTAGAAGCCTTCCCAGGAGAGGTGCAGTCGGTTACGTTTGGCCGGCCAACCTTGGAAGATGTGTTCATTCACCAGACTGGCCATCACTTCTGGAATGAGAACGGAAGCGAGGAGCGTGTTGCATGAATGGATTGCTGTTGCCTGTTTTGACGCTGTGGAAACGTGAGGTTGTTCGTTTCTTGCGACAACGAAGCCGCGTCATGAGTGCGCTGAGCACGCCCCTCGTGTTCTGGCTGCTGCTTGGTTCGGGCTTCCGCGCTTCTTTTCGTCCTCCGGGCGCGCCAGAGGGGACTGGATATCTCGAATATTTGTACCCGGGGATCATCGTATTGGTGATATTGTTCACGGCTATTTTTTCCACCATCTCCATTATTGAAGACCG
Source organism: Candidatus Methylomirabilota bacterium (assembly GCA_035575235.1). Lineage (GTDB taxonomy): Bacteria > Desulfobacterota > Binatia > Bin18 > Bin18 > SYOC01. The sequence continues at coordinate 5,660 of DATLYA010000368.1, read as the reverse complement.
CAAGGCTGGATTTCTTCAGGGAGTGCTTGTCGCACCGGTCTCGCGCGCAAGCATCGTGATGGGTCAAGCGCTTGGCGGCTCGACGTTGGCCTTGTTGCAAGGCGGACTGTTTCTCTTTCTCGCTCCTGTGGCTGGCATTCCGCTGTCGTTGACCGCCATTCTTGCCGTGATTGCCGTCATGGCGTTGGTGGCGTTTGCTCTTACGAGCATCGGGCTGACTATTGCGTGGCGCATGCGATCCATTCAAGGCTTTCATGCCATAATGAACTTAATCCTGATGCCGGTGTGGTTTTTGTCCGGAGCCTTTTTCCCCGCCGCTGGACTGCCGAGCTGGCTTGCCTGCCTCATGCGGTTGAATCCGCTCATGTATGGCATGGCGGCCTTGCGGAGTTGTTTTTATCTTGGCAATCCCGCCATCGCCGGACAGCTGCCGCCGGTCATGCCCTCACTGCTGGTGACGACGCTTTTTGCGGGCGGATCGTTTTTGCTGGCGACCGCCACGGCGCAGCGGCAGGCTGAGTAAAACCACTCGGCGGCTCTTCGCGCACCCTGCCATTGTCTTCTTCTTCTTCGCTAAAGGTGATACAGCATCACGTACACCACCACGCCGGTGACCGAGACATACAACCACACCGGCAGCGTCCATTGCGCGATGCGGCGATGCTTTTTGTACTGACCATGTGTCGCTTGCCAGAGCGTGAGAATCGCAAGCACAGGCACGATGGCGGCAAGCACAGTATGTGACAAGAGAATCCCGAAGTAAACGGTGCGGAGAGCTCCTTGACCAGCAAAGCGCGTAATCCCCGCCGAGGAATGGTACGTGAGATACGAAATCAGAAAGAGAGTGGAGACGGTAAACGCGGCAACCATACACGCCCGATGCGCGACGATGTTACGCTGACGGATGAAGTAAAAGCCAACGAGGAGGAGGAGCGCGCTGGTCGCGTTAAGGCAGGCGTTAAGGGTAGGTAGATAGGTCATTTTTAGTTCTTGGTTCTTAGTTTGTAGCTGCTGTGATCCTGCCCTAAGCTTTCTTCCTCTGAGCGACTAATATCCGATCACCAACCGCTAAGAACTCTTCGCTACAACACGTACACGCACGTAAACACAAACATCCATACGATGTCGACAAAGTGCCAGTACAGTCCAGCCATCTCCGTGTGCTCGTAGTAGGCGGAAAGATCTGTTCGCCTCATGCCGTACAAGAGCACGACAGACAGATAGACAATGCCTGCAAATACATGGAGTCCATGAAACCCGGTTAAAGTGTAAAATGTTGCGCCAAAGAGCGGAGCGCCCCACGGATTGCCGCTGACGGTAAGCCCCTCCTGCAAGAGATGACGCCATTCATAGGCTTGAAGCAGCAAGAACGCCACTCCAGCGCCGATGGTGAACAACATGAAGAATTTAAACAGTCGTACATGAGATCGTTTGACCGCGGCAAGCGCTTGCCTCATGGTGACGCTGCTACTGAGGAGAAGCGCAGTCATCACGAGACCAAGAGAAAACGCCAGATGATCCGTTGGCCGCGGCCAGTCTGCATTGTGTAAGCGGAGAATAAGATGGCTCGTGATCAATCCGCCAAACGTCACGCTGTCGCTGGCAAGGAACAGCCACATGGCGAGCTTACCCCATCCCGCGCGCGACAAGGGAGTCTCTGCCTGTATCGGGTAGGCGTGTTGCTCCGAGGAGACTTGGCTCACGCGTTCTCCCTGCGTGAGATCAGGGTTGGGCGTCGTACGACAACCGCCAACTCTGGCCGATGGGTATGATTCGCTCGCCGGTATTGATAGAGAAGCCAGCCGCCAATAACCGCGCCCACGGCGAACGGCGCGGACAGAAGAAACAAGACACTCCAGAACATGCCGCGCGCAAGAGGCTCGTTTGCTTGCGGCAGGACGGTTTGACATATGGCGCATCCCTGTGCGGGGGCCAATAAGACGCTGAGCTCCGCACAGATCAAGGCAAGCAGCACGGTCATACTTATTGAGAAGATGCGCTTCACGACCTGATTGTGCGTGGCGCTGACCGCCGTGTCAATTTCCCAATGTCAATTCAGATACACCAGGCTAAATAACACCACCCACAGCGCGCAGACATACCGCCAGTACAGGCCGCAAATATGCACGTGCGTGGAGGAGATAGAAGTGCGCGCGCGCCACAGAACAATACTGAGCCACACCACGGCGGCAAATACATGCAGCGCATGACAGCCAATCAAAGTGTAAAAGGTAGCGCCGTATATGCCGGTGGAGATAGTAAGACCATCATGAATGAGCTGGAGCCATTCGTACCCTTGAATGGAGAGAAAACAGACACCGAGTAGAGTAGTAAGACCGAGATAACGAATAAGAGTCGGCCTGATGTTGGCGCGCCCTGCCTGGACTGCTTGGTGCATGGTGTATCCGCTTGCGAGTAAGACAACGGTGTTGAGCCAGGTGACGCCAAGCGGCAAGTAGAGATGAGCGGACGGCCACGCCACGCTGCCCAGGCGGAACAGCAAATAAGCGCCAATCAAGCCGGCAAAGAGCATCGTTTCCGCTGCGATCAACATCAGCATGCCAAGGCGAGCATTGCTCACCGGAGGCTGAGAAAAAGGGGGCGGAGGACCGCCCGCGAGTCTGACGTGTGGCGTACGGTCAACTTCGATCTGAGCAGGCGTTGCGTAACGCGCCCTTCCACCCGACATGATGCAAAAGTTCCACTCCTATTTGAAAATAATGAAGCAAAGTGTAGCTGCGAAATACACGGCAATGAAAACAGCTAGCCCCATTCCGAGCCAGTAGTTCGCACTGCGGCGCTCGAGCCGGTCGCGAGGAATCACTGTCACGCCCTCACAGTAAAATCATATCAAAAAGACGTCTTGTCAAACGCCATCACGGCAAGCAGTACGGGCAAATACACCAGCGAGGCGAACAACAGGCGGCGAGCGGCATCGCGGGAGCAAGAACGCGCGAGACCGACGCCGTACCACAGAAACATTGCGCCCAACATGAGAGCAGCGAAGAAGTAGATTGCTCCTGCAAAGCCAATCAGGGTAGGAATCAGACCGACCGCCAGCAGGGCGAGACAGTTGCTCACGACTTGCCGACCCGTACTTTTGCCGTACGGATCTAGTACCGGCAATAAGCGAAAACCTGCGCGCGCGTAGTCTTCTCGATATAACCACCCGATCGCCAAAGAGTGGGGCATCTGCCAGAGGAACATAATGGCGAACAACACCCATGCCTCAAGGTTAAGAGTGCCGCGGACGGCGGCCCACCCAATAACTGGAGGCAACGCGCCAGGGATAGCGCCCACCACCATGCAGAGCGAGGTTCTCATTTTGAGAGGCGTGTAGACGAGCAGGTAGCTGAGAACGATCGCCGAAGTGACAAGTGCGCTCAGCGGGTTCACGAGCAGGGCAAGATAGCCGAGTCCGCCAGTCGTCATCAGCATGCCAAACACCAGCGCTTCGGTCGGCTGCAGCCGTCCATCGGGCAACGGACGCATTTTGGTGCGCGCCATCTTGGCGTCGGCTTCGCGCTCCATCACTTGATTGAGGGCCAGCGTTCCTCCCGCGGCCAGCGCCGTGCCGAGCAGAGTATGGAGCAGAGCAATGTAGTCCGTCGTGTCCGAGATCCCCAAGTAAAACCCGACAAACGTTGTGATCAATATCATCACGACGATGCGCGGCTTGGTGAGCTCGAAGAAATCGAGCGTACGGCGGTGTGAGCGCTCGGTCGGAATGGCCAGTGTGTCTATTTCTATCTTTTCTATCTCTATCTGAGGCGTCATAGGGAAGCTTGTCCTGAGGCAAATCGGGAGGCGAGCGCTTGGTGGTGAGCGCCAAGGAAGCGAAAAGCGCGTAGGGTCAGCCGCACGCTCGTCACCAACATGAGCGCGCCAATGACGACGTGGCTGGTGGCGAGCAGCACGAAGTAAGGGCTAAGCAATACGCCTTCCACAGTAAATTTGGCAAAATACGCAGCAAAGCCAAGGCTCAGCTGTAGCAGCAGGAGTCCACGCAGCAGGACAGCCGAGCGCGCCAGCGTGGGCAAGTCTCCATGTCTGCGGACGATACGATTGGCGAGGAGAATAACGTGAATAGCAACGACGGCGGCGCCGATAATATGCCAGGCAATGAATTCGCCACGATGGCGGACCATCGCGCCAAGGATCAGTTGAAGATACAGCAAGCCGGTAGTGGTCAGGCCGAGCCGTTGGATTCGTCCGGCGTCAGCGCTGATTTTCTTTTCTGGTTGTCGATCCCATTCGGGCGACGTGAACAACGCGAGGCTGGCCGCCAGGGCGAAAAATGCTTGTGCAACACAGGCGTGCATAATAGCTAATGTTGTCTGCGTCCAGACAACCCGTAGCCCACCAAGGATGCCTTGTACGATCACCGCGCCAAGCGCCGCCGCCCCTAATCGGCGCAGCCAGGGGCGAGATTCACAACGCCATAAGCTGATAGTCAGTAAGATGGTGAGAAACCCGACTGCCGAGCCGAACAGCCGATGGCTGTGTTCGTAGAAAATTCCCCCCACCATCTTTGACCATGGATACGCGAACATGTTGTACCCAAAGGTGGTTGGCCAATCTGGAACTGCAAGGCCGGCGCCCATACTCGTCACTAACCCGCCCATAAAAAGAAGCGGAAACGTTGCTATCGCGGTCAGAAGCGCGAAACGGTGGGGCCAGGGGGACCGCTGAAAATCTGTTGTCATTGGAGATGCGTTTGTCATACCTTACGAAGGCTGCATAAGAGAGACCGCTTCTGGACCAAGCCGACGGTCCTGTGGAAGCCAATCTTCTTTAACCAGAGGAGAACTGTATTCATACGGGCCTCGATACACAATCGGCGGCGTGGCAAAGTTGCCGTGCTCTGGAGGAGAAGGCGTGCTCCATTCGAGCGTGTTAGCTTTCCAGGGATTGCGCGCAGCGCGCTGTCCTTTAACGAGGCTCCAGAACAAATTATACACGAAGATCAACTGCACGGCGAACAAGCATAAGGCGCTGTATGTAATAAAGACATTCCATTCTTGCAGGGGACGTAAAAATTCGTATTGCAGCGGGTTGTAGATGCGCCGCATATGTCCAGCCACGCCTAAGAAATGCATGGGGAAGAACGCGCCGTTGAAAAAGATGTAGGTCAACACAAAATGCACCGCGCCTAAGGTTTCGTTCATCATCCGTCCAAAGATCTTGGGGAACCAGTAGTACAGCGCGGCGAACATGCCAAAAATAATGCCCGCGACGACGTAGTGGAAATGCGCCACAATGAAGTAAGTATCGTGGATGAAGATATCGACCGGCGTAGACGCCATGAAAATGCCGCTCAGGCCGCCGATGACAAAGTTCGAGACAAACCCGAGCGCAAACAGCATGGGGGTGGTAAACTGGATATTCCCGCCCCACAAGGTGCCAAGCCAGTTAAACGTTTTGATGGCTGAGGGAACAGCGATCACCATCGTCGAGAGCATGAAGGCGGTCCCTAGCAGCGGGTTCATGCCGCTTTGGAACATATGGTGCCCCCAGACCAGCCACGAAAGAAAAGCGATAGCGATCATAGAGAACACCATCGCGCGATAGCCAAAGATAGGCTTACGCGAAAAGGTTGAGAGGATCTCAGAGGTAATCCCCATGGCTGGAAGAACCAGGATATAGACTTCTGGATGCCC
>DATLYA010000367.1:0-15300 GCA_035575235.1 Candidatus Methylomirabilota bacterium | reverse complement strand
TTAAGGAAAACCCGTTGGCCTCACGACTTCGCCAATGAGCAGTGGCAGTACGGGACCAATCTCGCCTACCTCAAAGAATTGGTGGACTATTGGATTCACCACTACGACTGGCGCACACACGAACGGGCGATGAATAGTTTCGCGCACTATAAGACGACGATCGAGAATATCCCGATTCATTTCATTCACGAGCCAGGCAAGGGACCAAAGCCAATGCCGTTGATTCTCAGCCATGGCTGGCCGTGGACCTTTTGGGATCTGCACAAGGTAATTCGCCCGCTGGCGGATCCCGCTTCCTTTGGCGGCGACCCGCGGGATGCCTTTGATGTGGTCGTGCCGTCCTTACCAGGGTATGGGTTTTCAACGCCGCTGACCACGCCGGGCATCAATTTCTGGCGCACGGCGGATTTGTGGGTGACGTTGATGCGCGAGGTCTTAGGCTACAAGCAGTTCGCCGCGGAGGGAGGCGATTGGGGGGCGCTCATTACCGCTCAGTTAGGCCACAAGTACGCAGAGCACCTCATCGGCGTGTACATACATCTGATGGCTCCGCTTGATGTCTTCCTTGGCGGATTGCCGCCTGAGTCGGACTACGGCCCCGAGGAAAAAGGATGGTATGAGAAGAACCTGCATTTCTTCACTGCCGAGAGCGGCTACTCGGCCTTACAGACCACCAAGCCGCAAACGATCGCTCACGCTTTGAACGACTCGCCGGCTGGGTTGTGTTCGTGGCTTGTGGAAAAACGGCGCACCTGGAGTGACTGTGGCGGCGACGTCGAGAGGCGGTTCAGCAAAGATGACCTCTTAACGACCATGACGCTTTACTGGGTCACGCAAAGTTATGGCACATCGGCAAGGTACTATTACGAATGTGTGCACAACCCCTGGAAGCCCTCGCACAATCGCACCCCGGTCGTGGAGGCTCCCACAGGGATCGGCGTGTTCTTGAAAGAAGTGATTCTGCTGCCGCGTAAATGGGCAGAGCGTTACTACAATCTGAAACGCTGGACAATCATGCCCTCCGGCGGGCACTTCGCGCCGATGGAAGAACCGGAACGGCTGGTCGAAGACATTCGGGCGTTTTACCGGCCGCTGCGATGAATGACGTAGTCAGCGTGCAGTAGTCAGCAGACGGTAGAGAAAAAAAGGACGCCATGCTGGCTAGAGGCTATTCGGAAACCTTCTCGGAATCGGGAGCCTGGAGTCCCGCGTTTGCAGGAATGACGCGCAGTGGGGCTTTCCTCGCCATGCCTGCACAGGCGGGCATCCAGAAAAAGGGTTTCCGGGTAACTTTTACTGACTGCTAGCTACTGCTCGCTATGTCACTCCACGTCTTAATCTCCTCTGTGGTCGCAGCTTGATAGTGTAGGGAGGCTACCATCCTCAGCACGCTCGTGCATTTTACCAGGTCCTCAGACCCCCTCTCGTGTATTTTGCAACGACCCCTGCTCTCCCTCTCTCACTACGCTGCGGTTTTCTCCTAGCTTTCTTTTCCTTTATCTCGGCATCCCTCTTGCGCCAGAGAAAAGCCAGCAGACGCTACCTGGGAAAGCAGGAAGCAATAGGGGAAGAGTAGCCGTCGCGGCGGTGGTTGTGTCTTTTGGGCATCGCGTGAGCCTCTACGCTAGGCTGCGCCCCCCTGTAGGAGAAAAAACTAACTCTGGCATACCTCCTCCTGGGCGTTATGCTCTTGGGGTGAGTTTCTCCACCGATATCAGCGTCGAGACCAATTGGAGGAAGAGTCATGGAATCGGCTGAGCCCAAGCCAGCAACGGATCAGAGAAGCGAACCTGCAGGCCAATCCCTCTCTGCTCCGCCGGGTCGACGACGCCGCTGGCGCACGCTGCTGCTCGGCAAGCCGAAGAGTCCGTTAGAACCCGGCGTGTTTCACAAAACCTCTCTGATGGCCTTCCTGGCTCTGCACGCCTACACGCGGGGCGCCGGCACGTACACGGGGATTGAGGCGGTTTCAAACGGGCTGCAGGTTATGCGGGAGCCCAGAGTTGAGACGGGGAAGCGCACCATGCTCTACATGGCAGTTTCACTCGCCACGGCCGCCAGCGGCATCCTCCTGTGTTACTTGCTGATCCACGCCACGCCCGTCGAGGGCAAGACGATGAACACGGTCTTAGTCGAGCGCTTCGCCGGCAGCTTTAGCTGGGCCGGGCTCCCGCTCGGCCACTGGTTCACCATCGCCACCCTGGCCTCCGAGGCCGCTATCCTCGGCATCGCCGCGCAGACGGGCTTTATTGATGGCCCGCGCGTCATGGCCAACATGGCTAGCGACTCCTGGCTGCCGCATAGTTTTGCCCATCTCTCCGAGCGGCTCACCATGCAACGCGGCGTCCTCCTGATCTCCAGCGCCGCCGTCCTCACCCTGCTCTACACCTGGGGGGCGACCAGCACGTTGGTGCTGATGTATTCGATCAACGTCTTTCTGACGTTCTCGCTCTCGCAGGCGAGCATGGTGCGGTATTGGTTCCAGAACCGCCGGAAGCACCCTAACTGGTCACGCCATAGTCTGATCCACCTCATTGGCTTGATCCTCTGTTTCTCCATCCTGGTCGTGAGCGCCGTCGAGAAGTTTCGCGAAGGAGGGTGGATTACCCTGACGATTACCACGGCGGTGATCGGGCTCTGCTTCGTCATCCAGCGCCACTATCAGCAAGTGTACCAGAGGTTGCGCCGACTCGACGAGATCCTGCTGGAGGCGCCCCTGCCTGCACCCTCGCCGACCGCCCCTGCCCGCGACCCCATGGCCCCGACCGCAGCGTTCTTCGTCAACGGCTACAACGGCCTTGGGATGCATTCCGTGTTGAATGTCATCCACTTATTTGGCGGGCACTTCAAAAACTTTATTTTTATCGGGGTCGGCGTCATTGATTCCAGTCGCTTCAAAGGTGCGGAGGAGCTCGAGCACCTCCGCCGGCAGACCGAGGAGGGACTGCAGCAGTATGTCACCTTCATGAAGCAGCAGGGCTACTACGCGGAGTACTGGTATGCACTGGGCATTGATCCGGTGGATGAGTTAGAACGCCTCGCGACGGAGGTGGCGAAGCGGTTTCCGCGCACGGTATTCTTTGCGGGAAAACTGATATTTAAACGGCCCAGCCTTGTGGAGAAGATCCTGCATAATCAAACGGCCTTCACGATTCAGCGGCGGCTGCAGTTCGCCGGGCTCCAGATGATGGTGTTGCCCGTTCGGGTGCAGTGACGCCAGGGGGCTTCATGCCCGCTCAAGCGGCGCCCGGCCAAACGCCAGCGCGGGCTGAGCACGAACGAAAGGAAGCGCGTCATGCTCGAATTCGTCGTCAACAAGGATGAGAGCGAGGAGTCCCTGCGCTCCCTGCTGGAGGCCCACATCTCCTACGAGCGGATGAAGGCGAGGCGGTCGTTCTGTGTCCATGCGTTGGCGCTTGTGAGTGTGGTGGTCTGGCTGGGAGCCTGTTGGCCCTCGCTCCTTCCGGCCCCAGTCCAAGACTTCGTCAAGGAGTTCTGGGGTATCCTCTTTTTTGTCTTGATCGTGGTGAGCGCCACGGAATGGAAGCGGCGCCAGCGGCTGGCCCGCTGTGTGACGCGCCATGCGGGGGCAAAGCTGCATTAACGTCGCGTCGGTGACAAGAGCTGGGGCTAAAGGGACACGGCGTCACGAGGCGTGTCGTTGGCAGTCGTGAGCGGCGACGACAGCTCAGGATATACTCGCTTGACGCTCTCCTACTCATCGCCAGCCTCAGCGCCGTCTCTGACTGGGCTTAGGGCATTATCGCGGGAACACGCTCGCCCACCCACAGCGCAATCGCTGCCACCACCACGTCTTGTCCTGTGACTGGCGCCAGGTCCCGTCGCCTTGTTGCTTCTTTTCCTTCCTCTAGGATGAGGACATGCTCCTGACTGGAGCATGCATCACAGAAAGGGGCTTGTCGGGAGGTGCAATGATGAGCCAGCTCAAGACGCTGGGCAACAGCAACCTCCCCCTCCTTGTCAGCGTTTGCCTCTTCTGATGTATGTCGTTCTCCCCTTCCAGCTCGGTGATTGTGTGAGTGTCCGTTGTCCCCTTTCGAGAAGGGTACTGGCGGCGCTACAATTGTCCTATGGATAGGATTGCCTCTCCGACACCGCCTGCTGCTTTGCACGTCCTCGTCATTGATGACGAAAAAAATATCCGTGCGACGCTGACAATGTGTCTGGAGGGGATGGGGCTGCAGGTCACTGCCGTCGCCACGGCAGAGGCGGCGCTTGCCGCTCTGAATAGTGCAGCTTTTGACCTCGCTTTTTTAGACCTGCGTCTCGCCGCCGCCAATGGACTCGATGTCATTCCGCAACTGCTGGCCGTCGCGCCCGGCTTAGCTATTGTCGTCATTACCGCCTACGCCACGTTTGACACCGCCGTGGAGGCGATTAAACGCGGCGCCAGGGATTATCTGCCGAAGCCTTTTTCTCCCGCACAGATTCGCCATGTAGTCGAGCAGGTTCGAGAGCGGCAAGCACTGACGCACCGCATCGCTGAGCTGGAGGCGCGGTGGCGAGAAGCGGCGCCTGAGGCGGATTTAGACACCGCTTCGCCGCCTATGCGCGGCGTGTTGGAGCTGGCGAGGCGCGCAGCGCAATCCGAGGCGACGGTGCTGCTTTGTGGAGAAAATGGCGCAGGGAAAGGGGTGCTCGCCCGTCTGTTGCATGCGCAAAGCGCGCGCGCAAGCGGACCGTTTGTCGTTGTCAACTGTCCCACGTTGTCTGAAGAGTTGTTGGCCAGTGAATTATTTGGTCACGCTAAGGGCGCGTTTACTGGCGCGGTGCGCGATCAGGCCGGGCGGGTGGAGGCGGCGCAAGGCGGCACGCTGTTTCTTGACGAAATCGGCGAAATGTCTCCAGGGCTACAGGCAAAGTTCTTGCGCTTCTTGCAAGACAAACAGTTTGAGCGTGTTGGCGAAACCAAAACCCGGCAGGCGGATGTGCGGGTGCTGGCCGCCACCAACCGTAATCTTGAAGAAGATGTAAAGACGGGTCGGTTCCGAGAAGATCTGCTGTATCGGTTGAACGTCATCGAACTGCGCCTGCCGCCGTTGCGCGAACGGAGGGAAGACATCTTGCGGCTCGCTCGCGGATTTTTACAGTTCTTTGCGCGGACCACCGGCAGACCGCCGCTGGAGTTCTCCCCTGCGGCCGAGGCGGTGTTGCTCTCCTATCCCTGGCCGGGCAATGTGCGGGAATTGCGCAACGCCATCGAACGTGCAGTGATTCTCTGGCCTGCGCAGGTGATCGAGCCTGAGGCGTTTCCCGATCGCATTGCCGCGCAGGTGAAGAGCGGTCCTATGCTGGGCGGCGATTATTCTCTCGAAGCGATCGAACGAGAACATATCATGCGTGTGCTCGCGCGGACAAAAACCCTTGAGGAGGCCGCGCAGATTCTTGGCATTGATGCGTCCACGCTATGGCGCAAGCGAAAGAAGTATGAGGAATGAGCCGAATTTATTGCGCTGTGGAGGTGAGACGGCCAAGCCGCAGCAGGGCGTCGCGCGCCGGCTGAAAGGCATGGTCGACGTCCAGCGCCATGTAATAATAATGCGCGGCCCGACGCACATCCTCTTCATACTCACAAAGATGCCCAAGCCAGTAATAAGGCTCCGGCCGGCCTGGGTCGCGTAAGAGGGCGGTCTTGAGATAAGCCCGGGCCTCTGGGTACGCCCTACGATGGCGCGCCAACGCTCCCAGGCGGAGCAGATCGTCGACAGAGCCGCGGGATTGTAAGCGCTGACGCAGCAGGATTTCTTGAATCAGTAATTTGATGGTGTGCGGATCAAATGGTTTTTCTAGAAACTCCACCGCGCCCAGCTTCAGGGCCTCTACTGCGCTGGAGACGGATCCGTACGCGGTCAGAATGACGACGGCGGTTTCTGCAGTGAGTCCGTGCAAGCGCCGGAGGAGCGCCAGCCCGCCCATCTTTGGCATCTGTAAATCGATCAGCGCTATAGCGTAGTGCTGGTCGCGACATTTTTCCAACGCTTCTTCCCCGTCGTTTGCGGTATCGACCTCATAGCCTTCGGTTTCCAGTAACATCCGCAGGGTCGTGCGAATATGGCGTTCGTCATCCACGATGAGAATATGCGTTTGCGGCGGAGTCATACGACGGCTCCTGTTCTGGCTTTTGTTCTTGTATCGCCGCGACCGAGAGCGTAAACCAAAACGTACTGCCTTGCCCAACCTTGCTCTCCACGCCGATCTCGCCGCCATGCGCTTCCACAATTTCTTTGGCGATGGAGAGTCCCAGGCCGGCGCTGCCGCTTGGGGCGCCTGGAACGCGGTAAAATCGCTCAAAAATCTTTTGCAAATATTCTTGGGGAATGCCTTCCCCAGTATCGGCGACCTCAAACCGCACCACGCCGTCGGCCGGGTACGCGCGCACGTGGATGCTGCCGCCCGCAGGTGTATGGCGAATGGCGTTTGTCAAGAGGTTGGCAAACACAATGTGCAGACGATCTCGATCCGCCACGACCTCGCCGACGCCAGGGTGCACGGCGGCTTCCAAGCGGAGCGCCTGTCCCGCCGCCATGGCCTGATACGCGTTGACCGCAGTCTCGACCAGTGCGGCGGCGGCAGTGGGTAGGGGCTTCAGCTCAAGACGGCCCGCCTGCATCCGCGCTAAATCGAGCAGTTCATCGACAATGGCCTGTAACCGCTCGCAGTCTTCCCGTGCGGCGTACAACAAATCCGCCTGTTTCTCTGTCACCGGTCCGGCGACCTCTTCGAGGCAGAGATGGATCGCCATGCGCAGCGACGTGAGGGGAGTGCGAAACTCGTGGGCGACGGTGGCGACGAGGTCATTTTTGAGTTCGTCGAATCGGCGCAATCGCGTCACATCCTGGAGAATGACCGTGGCTCCCGCAATCCCTCCTTGCTCGGCGTATACGGGCGTCGCTCGCGGAAGGAAATAATGGTCTCCCTCAGGAGACGGAACGCGCACCGCCTCTTCAAAGCCTTTGGGGGCGTACGGTCCTTTTCCTCCGAGGACATGACTACACACCCGCTCTAAGACCGCACGTATGTCAGGATTCACTTTGCCCAAAGGGTCCGCCACCTGGGGGTCAAACACGAGCGGAAGGACCTCCTCGGCAGCGCGGTTGACGTTCAGCAGTTTGCCGGCGATATCAAAGATGATCACCGGGTCTGGTAGGCTATCGATGGCCGCTTGCGCTGCATGCTGGGCTTGCAGGAGTTCTCCCAGTGAGCTGCTGCGATATTCACTGATATGTTTCGCCATGGTGTTGAAATCCACCGCCAGTTGCGCGATCTCGTCCTTTCCTGGCACGCTGACCCGCGCATTGAAATCTCCCTGCTCGAGCCGATGGACGGCCTGCGTGAGAATCGAGAGCGGTCGCAGCAGTCGTCGCGTTAAGGAGGTCGTGGCCGCCAGCCCGATGAGGAGAGAGCCAAGCGCGGCCATCAACATCATGGCGTTGAGGCGTTGCGCGGCTCTGCGGGCGCGCTCGCTCTTTTGCACCATCGCATCCTGGTTAAGCGTCAGGATGGCTTCTGCCGCCTCCGTCACTGCCAGGAACAGCGGCCTGAGCGTTGTAAGGTAGAACTGTTGCGCCTCGGCGGAATGCGCCAGGGCGTCCAGCCGCGCCAACGCCGCTTGATACTCCTGCCAGACTGCGCGTAGGCGTTGGGTCGCCTCCCTTTCGCCTGGTTCGGTAATATTGCCCTCCTCTATTTGCAGCTCGTGCTCGAATCGTTGCCGCTGGGCGGCCGCCTCGCGCGCCTCTTCTTCTCGCGCGCCCAGGAGAGAGAGCTGCGCGGCGTCGTCAAGGCGTTCAATCGCGTCCTTCATCCGCTGCGCCGCCAGCACGCTGCGATAGTTATCCTGCAAAATCATCCGTGAATGCACGCCAAGAGACGAGGTGGCGAGCACGGCCAGGATGCCGACAAGCGCGAGCCCCAGCGCTAAGGGGGCTTGGGCAAGGAGGAGTTTCGATCGAAAAGTCATGAGCACCCCTCGCCATTCTCGAATGACACAATATGCAGGTCAAACCCGTCGGCCTCTTCGACCATGCGCTTGACGAATGAACGCCCTAGCAGCCGACGCCACCATGGCTGAGAAGAACGACCGATAATAATGTGGCTCACTCCGTGTGAACGAGCGAAATCGATTAAGGCCATGACCGGGTCGCGAGCCTGCAGGCGCACAACCTCCGCTCCCAGTTCCCGCGCCTTCTCAATGTTCGCGTGCAGACGCCGCTGCGCTTCGGCGTCGATCCGCAACGGCGTTTCTTCAGGAGTTTCTACGTAGACAACAAACCAGTCGGTGTTCAACCGCCCGGCCATACGTGAGCCGCGCCGCAGCAGCGTAGCCGCCCGCGGCGAGAGCGATGACATGCAGACCATGACGCGATCCGGGGAGCTCACTATCCTGGCCTCTGCTCGTGAGCGTCTTTGCGCGGCGCTTGACCGGTCGAGGCTCTCTGCGACTTCCCGCAACGCCAGTTCTCGCAGCGAGGAGAGATTGTCTTCTTTGAAAAAGTTCAGCAAGGCGAGAGAGAGTTTCTGCGGATCGTAGATCTTGCCGGCTTTTAACCGCTCCAATAAATCCTCCACCGCGAGGTCAAGGTTCACGACCTGATCAGCTTCCTTGAGAAAGATGTCCGGCACGGTTTCGCGAATGACCACCCCGGTCGCGCGCTCGACCAAATCCTTCAAGCTCTCCAAATGCTGCACGTTGAAGGCGGCGATGACGTTAATGCCGGCGTCGAGCATAGCGAAAATGTCCTGGTAACGTTTCTTATAGCGAGACCCTGGGACGTTGGTGTGAGCGACCTCGTCAACCACCGCCACTTGGGGCCGGCGCGCGAGCACGGCGTCGAGGTCCATTTCTTCCACCAGAAGGCCGCGATACTCAATGCGGTGTCGCGGAATGACCTCAAGTCCTTCGATAAGCGCGGCGGTTTCCGCGCGGCCATGCGTCTCGATAAACGCCAGCACGACGTCAACTCCGCGCTTTTGCAACGCATGCGCCTCTTCCAGCATACGGTAGGTCTTGCCGACGCCTGCGGCGAAGCCGATATAGACCTTGAGTCGTCCGCGTTTGCTGCGTTCGACCAGCTCAAGGAAATCCTCAGCGCGTCGGCGCTCCACGTTCATCCCGCGCTCCCTGGTTGCGGCGCGCGCACGAGAGCCGGGCGGCCGAATTGAAGATCCAGGGCGAGATTGAGCACAAGCACGTTCACCCGCGGCTCGCCGAGCACTCCTAGATCCCGGTCTTCAATCAACGATTCCACCACCGCTTTGAGGCGTTCCGGCGCAACGCCTCGCGCGCGGGCAATCCGCGGGACCTGCCATAGCGCCGCAGCGGGCGACAGATGCGGATCAAGGCCGCTGCCTGACATGGTGACCAGCTCCACCGGGACCGGCCCGTGCGCTTCCGGATTTTCCTTGCGCAGGCGCGCCAGGTCCTGCTTGACGCGGTCTTGCAGTTTCTTTGACGTTGGACCCAGGTTTGAGCCCGAGGATGCTGTCGCGTCGTACCCTTTTTCTCCAGCGGCGGAAGGGCGCGGCTGAAAGTAGGCCGGATGAGTAAACCCCTGGCCAATGAGCTCTGAGCCGACTACTCTTCCTTTTTCATCCGTGACGAGGCTGCCATTAGCTCGCTGGGGAAAGAGCAACTGAGCCAGCCCCGTCACAACGAGGGGGTAGATGACGCCCGTCGCAACAAGAGTGACTATTGTAGTTCGGATAGCAATGAGCAGCGTGAGGTTCATTTTGTGACTCCTTACACCAATCCGAGGGCGGCTAATATGAGGTCAATGAGTTTGATGCCGATAAAAGGCGCGATCACGCCGCCGACGCCATAGATGAGGAGCGAACGCGCCAGTAATGCGGCAGCGCCCAGAGGGCGATACCGTACGCCGCGCAGCGCCAACGGGATCAGCGCGATGATGATGAGGGCGTTGAAAATCACTGCTGAGAGAATGGCGCTGTATGGCGACGTCAGGTGCATAATGTTTAACGGCGCGATCTCCGGATACACGCCCACAAAGAGGGCGGGAATAATCGCAAAATATTTAGCGACGTCGTTGGCGATAGAAAACGTAGTCAATACGCCGCGGGTCATCAACAGCTGTTTGCCTACTTCCACCACCTCCAGCAGCTTTGTGGGATTGGAATCGAGATCCACCATGTTCCCTGCTTCTTTCGCCGCCTGCGTCCCTGTGTTCATGGCCACGCCCACATCGGCTTGGGCGAGCGCGGGCGCATCATTCGTGCCGTCTCCAGTCATGGCGACGAGCTTACCTTTGGCCTGTTCGGCTTTGATCAGCTGCATTTTTGCTTCTGGCGTCGCTTCCGCCAGGAAATCATCCACGCCAGCCTCACGAGCGATCGCGGCGGCGGTGCGGGGATTGTCGCCGGTGATCATCACGGTGCGAATGCCCATGGCGCGAAAGCGCTCGAAACGGTCCTTGATGCCGCCCTTCACCACATCTGCAAGATGGATAATGCCTAGAATACGGCCATCGGCAGACACCGCGAGCGGCGTTCCGCCAGCGTCACTGATGCGGTGAGTCACCGCCTCGACTTCGGTCGGAATCTTGCCGTTTAGTGACTTGACATGATTGACTATAGCGTCCACCGCTCCTTTTCGGAGCACACGGCCATTGAGGTTGCACCCGCTTATGCGAGTCTGAGCGCTGAAAGGAATAAAGTGGGCGCCACTGCTTTCGATCGCGCGTCCTCGCAGGCCGTAGCGGTCTTTCGCCAGCACAATGATGGAGCGGCCCTCTGGGGTCTCGTCTGCGAGGCTCGCCAGTTGAGCAACGTCCGCCAGTTCTTCGACTCGGGTCCCGCCGACGGGAATGAACTCGATCGCCATACGGTTCCCTAGCGTAATCGTTCCGGTCTTATCAAGCAGTAAGGTGTCTACATCGCCCGCCGCCTCCACGGCGCGACCGCTCATTGCGAGAACGTTCTTCTGCAGCAGGCGATCCATCCCGGCAATCCCGATCGCCGAGAGCAGTCCGCCAATCGTGGTGGGAATCAGGCACACGAGGAGCGCCACGACCACAGTGGCGGACAGCTGCACTCCAGCGTACAGGGCGAACGGGACCAGGGTCACGCAAGCGAAGAGGAAGACGAGCGTGAGACCCGCCAACAAGATGTTCAGGGCGATTTCATTGGGGGTCTTCTGTCGCGCTGCGCCTTCGACGAGGGCAATCACACGATCCAGGA
Source organism: Candidatus Methylomirabilota bacterium (assembly GCA_035575235.1). Taxonomy (GTDB): domain Bacteria; phylum Desulfobacterota; class Binatia; order Bin18; family Bin18; genus SYOC01. Next base: position 4,086 of record DATLYA010000367.1, on the reverse strand, counting down.
AGGACTCGCCGGGATCCGCCGTAATGCGCACCACAATGCGATCGGACAGTACCTTTGTGCCGCCAGTGACCGCGGAACGATCCCCGCCGCTCTCGCGAATAACCGGCGCTGACTCGCCCGTAATGGCGGATTCATCAACCGAGGCGATCCCGTCAACGACCTCCCCGTCGCCTGGGATGAATTCTCCAGCTTCGACGACGACAAGATCCCCTTTGCGCAGGGAGGAGGCTGGAACACGCTCTTCCTGTGTCCCGTCGACGAGACGGCGCGCCGAGATCTCCTTCCGCATCTGGCGCAAGGTCGCCGCTTGGGCTTTGCCGCGTCCTTCGGCGACCGCTTCGGCAAAGTTGGCGAATAGAACGGTAAACCACAACCAGAGGCTGACGGCAGCTGTGAACCACAGCGGCTGCGCTCCTGGCGCCGGCGCCACGAGATCACGCAATAAAATAAGCGTCGTGAGCACGCTGCCGATCTCAACGACGAACATGACCGGATTGCTAATGACATTCCGCGGAGCCAGCTTGCGGAAGCTTTCCCATACGGCTGGTCGCACAATTGCAAGAGCGAACAGAGCACGGTCTTTCTTTCTGGAGCCTGCCATACTAAAAAACCTTTCCAGTCTGAGCTAAAAAATGCTCAACGAGAGGTCCAAGCGACAATGCTGGAAAAAAGGTCAGCGCTCCTACGATCACTACCACGCCGACCAACAGCACAACAAAAAGAGCGCCATTAGTGGGGAACGTGCCTGGTCCTGGCGGCACGACCGTCTTGCCGACTAAAGAACCTGCGATCGCCAAGACGGGCACGATCATGAAAAACCGGCCGATGAGCATCGTCAGGCCAAGCGTCGCGTTATACCACGGCGTATTGGCGTTCAGCCCGGCGAACGCCGAGCCGTTGTTCCCGGCGCCGCTGCTATAGGCGTACAAGATTTCGCTCAGTCCGTGCGGACCGTTGTTATTCAGAGAGGATACCCCGTATGGCGCTACTACCGACCACGCAGAAAAGTAGAGAATCACGAGCGGAAAGATCAGCACATACAGCATCGCTAACTTGACCTCCCGTGCTTCGATCTTCTTCCCGAGGTACTCAGGCGTACGGCCCACCATGAGACCGGCAATAAAGACCGACAGCAGCCCGAAGATTAGCATGCCGTAGAGTCCCGCGCCGACGCCGCCAAAAATGACTTCGCCGAGCTGAATATTCACCAGCGGTACAAGGCCGCCGAGCGGTGTGAAGCTGTCGTGCATGGCGTTGACTGCACCGCAGGAAGCGCTGGTGGTAATGGTGGCAAACAGGGCGGAGTTGGCGACACCAAAACGAACCTCTTTCCCTTCCATATTTCCTGCCGTCTGATCCACTGCTAGACGGTGGAGCGCTGGGTTGCCGGTGGATTCAAAGTAATACGCAGTTGTGATCCCTATGAGGAACATCACCGCCATAGCGGCAAAGATGGTCCAGCCCTGTTTTTGCTCTCGCGCCATCCGACCATAGGTGTAGGTCAGCGCTGCCGGAATGGCGAAGATCAGCACCATCTCCAGGAAATTGGTGAGCGGCGTGGGATTCTCAAAGGGATGCGCGCTGTTGGCGTTAAAGAAACCGCCGCCGTTCGTACCGAGTTCTTTGATAACTTCTTGTGACGCTACTGGACCGAACGCCAGCGTCTGCCTGGCCCCTTCCAGAGTTGTCACATCTAAATACGCAGAGAAGTTTTGTATGACTCCCTGGGCGACCAAGAGCAACGCGACCGGAATGCAGATCGGCAAGAGGACATAGACTATCGCTCGGATCAGGTCAACCCAGAAGTTGCCGATCGTCTCGGGCTCGCCCGGCTGCAAGCGGCGCGTTAATCCGCGAGCCAGGGCTATGGCAATAGCCACGCCTCCAGCTGCGGAGATGAAATTATGCCAGGCCAGTCCCGCCATCTGCGTGAAATAACTCATGGTGGATTCGCCGGAGTACGCCTGCCAGTCGGTGTTGGTGGTGAAACTCACCGCGGTGTTCCAGGCCAGATCCGGCGGTACGGGGCCAAATTGTTGGGGGTTGAACGGCAGTATGTATTGCAGTCGTTCAAGCGCGTACGTTACAAGAAGCGTGATCGCGCTAAAGAGCAAGAGCGCAATAGCATACTCCGTCCACCGTTGCTCTTTGGGCGTGACGCCGCAGAGCCGATATGTCCAGCGCTCAATCGGGCCAAAGAACTGTGGCAGGGGTTGCCGGCTTCCTTCAAAGACGCGGAACATATATATCCCAAGCGGCTTCGTGACCGCCAGGATCGTCAAAAAGTACAGCAGAATCTGTAGCCAGCCATTGATCGACATCATTGTTCCTCAAAGCTTCCTGAATATGAGAAACTTCTTACAAACAAAAACCAGGCTTCTGGCCTCTACGCTCGCATTCAACGCGCATTAAAATCGCTCTGGCCGCAGAAGCGCATAGACGAGATAGCCCATCAGTAAGATGGACAAGACGCCGCCAAGGATATATTCCGCATCCATAACTCCTCCCTACAACAGATCGCAGCCGCGGACGTACGCATACGCCAAGGCAAAAAAGAGCACAGTTGTCATGATCGATAACCCGTCGCCCATGCGTTCTCCTGCGCATCAATGTGATAGGTCTCCCTTTGGAGCAGCGCAGAAAGTATGCCAGTCAAGACTGGCGAAAGCCGCGGAATTGTGCGCCTCAGTCACTTGTTTTCTTCGACTTCCTGGCAAAATGCACGGTGAGGCGTCGTAACGGATTGCACGATGCAATGTTGCAATCAGCTAGCGACGCCACGGGAAAGAAGACTGCAGCCCCCTGTCCCTTATACGAACAAACGCGGAGAAAACCTGGTATTCTGGTGTTTCGCCTCAGCCTCACTCGGTTGGCAAAAGATTCGTCTCCTTTCTCAGTTTTGGTCGAACACAAGGCCGCGGTTCTGTCGCGTCGCGCAGCGCTCAGCCTGCGCTGCGTGGGGGCGATGAGGCATGCTCTCAAGCGATCGGATTGATCAACACAGGGACGTCAGGCTGCCTCTATAGGTGAACTTTCATTGAGGACAAATGAAGAGGATCAAGAGGATGGTTTAAGGCTGCGCAGCGGCTCTTTTTTCTCAGCCTTCTTGCAGTTGTGGACGTTGCTCTGACGCCCGCGATTGACGGACGCCGCCCTGGTCGCTTGACAGCATCATTGACAATCGAGACAATGCCTTGCTTCATGAAGCAGCAACTACAAAACCTGCGTCGTCTTCTCCACATCCTATTCAGCGTGATAGTGTTCTTTCCAGGCGGAACGTCATTGCCGGCAGACGCTGGCGCGCAACCATCGGCTCCTGTCTCTGCCGCGCTGATAACGACGGCTGCGGAACTTCCGCCTCCCTATTGCCATGAAACCAAGTCGGCATCGGACGATTTGAACGCCTTCTGTGTCCACGTCCATAGGCAAGCCGCCTCTTTTCCTGATCGCCTGCCGACGCCCTGTCAGACGACGCCTCGAGGAGAGCAGCGGAAGCCTGTTAACGGAGCGATCCGGCGGCTTTGCGGTTTCATCACACCCCGCAAACTATCTCCCCCGGCCAGCGACGAAGATCTCTGCCGGGCTTGATTCCTTGGGCTCCGTTCTCTGGTTGCGCCGTGTGAGCGACCACGGACGTGCATTAGTCAGTTGCCTGCAGCTAAGCGAGTGACCAGACCGCACGCTGGCAGTGAAGCGCGTGTCGCGTCCTGCCGCCGCGGCGAGGTCTTTGAGGGGTAAACTTTGTGAAGAGGTAAGGAGAATGTGATGGAAGAATTTCTTGGTTTTTTTCTTGCTCTGTTTTCGACGCTCGCCGCTGGTGTTGTATCGGGGTTGCGGCTCAAGCCGTATCTCGACGCTGGCGTGCAATTTACTCCGCCCAGCTTTGCGCTGTATCCCGCGTTGCTGGCGTGCGCCTTTGCCTTGCCGACGGTCATCGCGACGTTTTGGCGTCGCCCCCAACGAGTGGTGACGATTGGGGCGATTCCCTTTACGAAGCGGCAACTGTTTGCCGTGCTCTGGAGCGTACTCTACATCGTGCTAGCGCTCACCTACTTCCCTTATGAGCAGACGGAGCCGCCTCTTGCC
>DATLYA010000366.1:0-16354 GCA_035575235.1 Candidatus Methylomirabilota bacterium | reverse complement strand
AGCTTGCGCTCGGCCAACACCTTGGTGATCGCCGCCGTCAACGTCGTCTTGCCATGATCAATATGCCCAATCGTCCCAACATTTACATGCGGCTTCGTCCGCTCAAACCGCGCCTTCGCCATAACTCGCTCCGCTCCTTCTGCTATTCTGTCAGAATTATTGAAAATAATTTGTGCTGATCTACCTCTAAACTAGACAAATATTGAAGAGTAAGCCCAGGAGCGGGCTTGAACCGCCGACCTCGTCCTTACCAAGGACGTGCTCTACCGGCTGAGCTACCTGGGCGCCTGTTATTTCCCTAATTGCGCTTCATCTACAAATACAAAAATTTGAAAAAAAGCGGGAAACGGGATTCGAACCCGCGACCCCGAGCTTGGAAGGCTCGCGCTCTAGCCAGCTGAGCTATTCCCGCGTCTAAAAAATTATTCATCACAATTTTTTATGGTATGGAGAGGGGAGGATTCGAACCTCCGAAGGCATCAGCCGGCAGATTTACAGTCTGCTCCCTTTGGCCACTCGGGAACCTCTCCATAGAACAGATAATATTGTTTTAGTCCCCACCTGAAGAAAGCTGGCGATAGGACTTGAACCTACAACCTACTGATTACAAATCAGTTGCTCTGCCATTGAGCTACGCCAGCAGGAGAATGGTTTCCATCCTGCGCATTTCTTTTTTCACATTACTAGTATCAAGAAAGAAAAGACGAGACTGCGTTTTTAATTATGTAAGCTATGGACTCTAGCGAGGGAGATTAGTAAAGTCAAGAGTCTCTACGTTCATGAAATATTTCACTTTGCGGGTCCCACAATTTCCTTAAAAACCTTGTTCTGGATTTTTCCGGGCAGGGCTTCGAACAAGGAGGCTCTAGTACTTATTCTTCTGTAGCGTTCTACGCAAAAGTTCGTATAGCGTCACTGCCCCAGCAGCAGCAACGTTAAGAGATTGTATCTTACCTTGCATAGGCAATGCAACGAGGAAGTCACACATTTTTCGACTAAGAGCTCGCAATCCTTTCCCTTCCCCACCAAGGAGTATGGCAACCTTCCCTGGCGCGTCAATATCATAGAGCGATTGGCGGGCATCCGGCGCAAGACCCATCACCCAATAACCGGCTTCTTTCACCTCCTTAAGGGCGCGAGCGAGATTTTCAACGCGACTGATTGGCACGTACACAGACGCGCCGACAGCGGCTTTCTCGGCAATAGACGACAGCGGTGCAGAACGATCCTTGGTTAGCACGACACCGCCAACCCCCACTGCTTCAGCAACGCGGATTAAGGCTCCTAAATTCCGAGGATCCACGACCTCATCCAGGACAAGCAAGAGATCAGCTTTGTTTTGCAAAATGACCTGAAGAGGAACGTATGGAAAAGGCGCTAACTCAGCCGCAATCCCCTGATGCACAGCGCCGTCGGCTAAGGAAGAGAAAAACCTAGAAGACTCATAGCGTAGAGGAACTTTGGCTTGCTTTGCTAATGCCTCTATTGCAGTTCCACGAAATGAAGGAAGGAGATAAAGCATTTGGATCTCTTGGGGCTTCTCTCGCAAATACCCTTCGATAACATGCAGACCGTATCCGAGTCGTGATTTACAACTTTCTCCTTTTTTCTTAGGATTCCGTCCCATGGGTAGAATTCTGTTCCGCTACTTGTGCCGCGAAGTGGCGACTCCATTCTTCCTCGGCCTCCTCATTTTTACTTTCATTCTACTTGCCGCTCGCATTCTTAAGCTTGTGGAAATGGTGGTCAACCGAGGAGTTCCAGTTCTCCAGATGATGCAGATTTTTCTCTACGTGACTCCTGCATTTTTTGAAGTGACCGTGCCAATGGCGTTCTTACTCGCGCTCTTCTGGGGGATCGGACGGCTCTCAGCAGACCAGGAGATTACTGCGCTCAAAAGCTGTGGTTTCAGTCTCTACCACCTTGCTGCGCCAATTGGCGTGTGCACGCTCTTTGTACTCATCAGCTCCTTCTTTTTAACCTTTTTTGTCCGCCCATGGAGTAATACCTCTCTGAAACAGACTTTCTATGAAGTGACGAAAACCCGAGTCACTGCCGGCCTGAAAGACAAGACCTTTAACGACGCCTTCGAAGGACTTGTTATCTACGCCGACGAAATTCAACCTCCTGGCACCCTTCTGAAAGGCGTCATGATCGCCGATACAAGAGAGCCCCAGCGGAAGAACACCATTTTCGCGCAAAGCGGATTGATCATTGCCAGCGAGGATAACCGCTTATTGACTCTCAAGTTACTTGACGGCACTATCCATAGTACGGATTCTTCGGAAAAAAGCTACCAGGCTACACGATTTTCCGTATACGATGTAACTCTTAACTTGGCTACAGCATTTCCTGAAGCGCGTAAGCCCGACCGCGGCCCACAAGATATGTCAACAGGGGAATTGCTTCAAACAATGAAGCAAAAAATAGCAAACAGCGTTGAAATTAGAGAAGAGCTCGTTGAGTGGCATCGGCGATTCGCGCTTCCTTTTGCAAGCGTCGTATTTGGACTACTCGCACTCCCCTTAAGCACTCAACCTTTGTGGTCGCTTCGCTCTCACGGATTCGCCGTTAGTCTCGGCATCATTCTCTGTTACTACCTTCTCCTTACAGCAGGCGAAGCATTAGGAAAGAAAGGCGGCCTGCCTCCGGCTTTAGCCTTATGGTTGCCTAATCTTCTCTTAGGGAGTGTTGGCTTTCTCATTTTTATCAAGACAGCACAAGAAAAGATTTTTTCTCGCTAACGCTGTGACTTTACTGCTCAAAAGATAGAAGAACTTCTTTCTGGAAAGCGTTCACGCTCGTTGTTCACCTCACGGCCCTTTCTTCAACTGCCATCGCTCTCCCTGGTCTCCGCTTATCTGCGCAAGGAATTTCTGCGCCTGTTTTTTTTGAGCTTGCTATTATTCTTATTCCTTGCAGTGCTTGTCGACTTTTTCGATCGCTTGGACTACCTCGTTAAATATCAAGCGACAGCAACAACCGTTCTGCTGTATTTCATATTCAAAATTCCGCTCTTTATCACCCAAGCCGCTCCTGTCGCCGCTTTAGTAGCGGCCTTGATCAGTGTAGGGCTTTTATCCCGCAATCGCGAAATTACAGCCTTAAAAGCTTGTGGGATCAGTCAATGGCAAATTGCCAAACCTTTTCTCTTTGCGGCAGGACTCCTGAGCTTCGGGCTCTGGATGTGGAACGAGACAGTCGTACCGCATGCCTATCGCCAATCTCGCTACATTAACCTGAAGATTAAAAAACGGACCCCGAAACCGGTCTTTCATGAAAATGGCTTTTGGTATCACGGCGACAACGTCTTTTATCACATTGATCATTTCGATTCGCGCACGAATATTCTTTCTGGCCTGACCATCTACGTCATCGACAAAAATTTCCAAATTCTTGCGCTGTTTGAGGCGCCACAGGCGTCCTGGCAGAATGGACAATGGCGCTTCGAGGGGCTGCAAGAAAAATCACTGTCTCTCGCAGGAGACCATACCCGGCCCCTCGCACAGCCTCTACTGCAAGAAACGCCTGAAGATTTTACCCTTGTAGACATAGAACCTGATGAATTCTCTTCGCAACAGTTGCGCGACTATATCAGGGACCTGCAACGGAAAGGGCTAGATACGACAGCCTATCAGGTAGACCTGCGTCTAAAAGTAGCAATGCCGACGGCAGTGTTCGCGATGGCGCTTTTAGGCATTGCGCTTGCCGTGCCAGGCGCAGGCCAGCTCTCACTGGCGACGGCGGTGGGGCTCGCTTTGATGGGGGGGTTTGGCTATTGGCTTCTTCTCGCCTTAACGGTCTCACTAGGTCACAGCGGAGTGATCTCTCCTGTGCTCGCCGCCTGGTCTGCAAATGGGCTCAGCATACTGTTAGGAGTCTTCTTTCTTTTAGGAGTCGACTGAGTGGAACCCTGCCGAGAAGATCGTTATCGTTTTGAGTACTGCGGGCGTTTACGCGCTTTGTGCTTACCGTATTTTTTGCGCTCGACTTCTCGAGAGTCGCGTGTGATAAAACCCGCCTTTTTCAAGACAGGCCGCAGGGAAGGATTTGCTTCGAGAAGGGCGCGTGTGATGCCATGCCGAATAGCAGAGGCTTGAGCAGAATTACCTCCTCCTCTTACATTCGCAAACACGTCATACTGGGCTTGCGTCTGCGTCAGCGCCAAGGGTTGCTGCACGATCATTCGCACGGTCTCTCGGCCAAAATACACATCGAGAGGTTTACGATTGACGGTATACTGTCCTTCCCCAGGAAGTAAGCGCACACGCGCGACCGCCGTTTTCCGTTTCCCCGTCCCCCAATATTCTTGTTTTCTCTCCGCCATCTTCTTTTACTCTCCAAAAGCGTAAACCGCAGGCTGCTGCGCCGTGTGCGGGTGCGTCGCATCAGGATAAATTTTCACCTTCCCTGACATTTTCCGTCCTAAAGGAGTCTTGGGCAGCATGCCAGTAATTGCCTTTCTCAGCACTTCTTCTGGCCGGGTGGACAGCAAGTGCTCAGCAGAGGTCATACGAATTCCTCCAGGATGCTCCGTGTGACGGTAATAGATTTTGTCCTTTAATTTGTTACCAGAAAAAACAACGTGGCGTGCATTGATAACAACGACAAAATCGCCGCAGTCCAGATGAGGAGAAAAGGAAGGATTATGTTTCCCTCGCAGCAAACCAGCAATAGTGCTGGCGAGTCTTCCCACAGTTTTTCCCTTCGCATCTATCAAATGCCATCGTCGGGCGTTCAAGTGGCTGGCGCGAGAAAGTGTGTCCGTTTCTTTTTTCATACAAGCTCCCTCTATATGAGGGGAAGTGGCGGGGCCGACGAGACTCGAACTCGCGACCTCCGGCGTGACAGGCCGGCGTTCTAACCAGCTGAACTACGACCCCACCATGGGCGGTATCCGGTTCGAACGGATGGCCCCCGGCTTGTAAGGCCGATGCTCTTCCTCTGAGCTAACCGCCCCTTCTCAAACGATGCAAGCTGCCCAAGAGGGGGGCCTTCCAATAGCCAAGAGGCGAGACGAATACCATCTCGCCCCTTGGTTGTCAATCTCCTATCAATGAGCAACGATCTCCGCAGCCGGAATCTCCTGCGGCTCAGTTGGGTACAGCGCAGTCTGCTGTAGCACCTGTTCTTTTTTCACTAGGAATGAGTCTGGATCTGAGAGAAGAAGGGCGTGGCGAAGAACTTCATCCATATGCTCTACAGTTTTGATTTTTACTTCCCTGAGTACGGTAGCAGGCACTTCTGGAAGATCCTTTTCATTCTCTAGCGGCACGAGCACCTCTTTAATTCCCCCGCGATGCGCAGCTAGAATTTTTTCTTTCAATCCACCAATGGGCAATACTCGCCCTCGCAGTGTGATCTCCCCGGTCATCGCGACATCATGTCGGACTGGGATCCGTGCAAGCGCGGACACAAGGGAGGTCGCCATTGTCACGCCGGCGGAAGGCCCGTCCTTTGGAATAGCCCCTTCTGGAATATGCAGATGAATATCAACCTTTTGATAAAAGTCTTTCTCCAGTCCCAACTCATCCGCTCGTGATCGAACATAACTCATCGCCGCCTGAGCAGACTCCTGCATGACATCGCCAATTTTTCCAGTAATCGTGAGCTTGCCTTTGCCAGGCATGACTGTTACTTCCGTAGCAAGCAATTCTCCTCCCATATCAGTCCACGCAAGGCCAGTAACGACGCCAATTTTATCCTCTTGCTCAGCCTTATTGATGCGGAAACGGGCGGGCCCAAGATATTTCGCTAAGTTCTTCGAGGTGATGCGAACACGCATGTGGCGGTCCTTCTTCACTACTTCAACCGCCACCTTACGGCATAGGGAGCCAATCTCCCGCTCTAAATTTCGCACTCCCGCCTCTCGGGTGTACGAGCGAATCACGGTCATCAACGTATTTTCCGGACAGTCGATGTTCTGCTCAGAAAGGCCATTTGCTTCCCGCTGCTTTCTCAACAAATATTTCTTGGCAATATGAAGCTTTTCCCATTCCGTGTATCCCGGAATGCGGATGATCTCCATACGATCCTGTAAGGGCCGAGGTATGCGATCGAGATTGTTGGCGGTGCAAATAAAAAGGATCTTGGAGAGATCATAGTCTACATCGAGGTAATGATCGTTGAAGGCGGTATTTTGTTCCGGATCCAACACCTCCATAAGCGCCGCCGACGGATCGCCGCGAAAGTCGGTGGACATCTTGTCTATCTCATCAAGAAGAAAGACGGGATTGCCGGAACCTGCTTTCTTCATCCCTTGAATAATCTTCCCTGGCATAGCGCCAATGTAAGTGCGCCTGTGCCCTCGGATCTCAGCTTCGTCCCGTACGCCGCCCAGAGAGACACGGACAAATTTACGGCCAGTCGCTCGGGCGATTGATTTCCCTAATGAAGTTTTCCCAACCCCCGGAGGTCCGACAAAGCAAAGGATGGGTCCCCGCATCTCGCCTACGAGACTCTGCACCGCCAAGTATTCCAAAATCCTCTCTTTGACCTTCTCTAAACCATAATGATCTTCTTCCAGGATTTTTTCCGCTTCCTGGATATCGAGCTTGTCTTCCGTGAATTCATACCATGGCAAAGACAGCAGCCAGTCAATATAATTGCGCACCACAGTGGCCTCAGCCGACATTGGCGACATCATTTTGAGCTTTTTCAACTCCTTTTCAACCTTGTCGCGCGCTTCCGCTGAGAGTTTCTTTTGGCGAATTTTCTCTTCTAACTCTTGAATTTCGTTCTTAAATTCGTCCTTTTCGCCAAGCTCTTTCTGAATGGCTCGCATCTGCTCGTTGAGATAGTACTCTTTTTGAGTTTTCTCCATTTGCTTCTTGACCCGATTGCGGATGCGACGTTCGACCTCAAGAATCTCGATTTCTGACCGCATGAAGCCCAACACCTTCTCCAGGCGTTCCGCAGGATCAGCAGTCTCCAAAAGGTTCTGTTTGTCTTCGAGTTTGACGCCAAGGTGAGCAATAATAGTATCAGCCAGACGCGCAGGATCGTCGATAGACGCGACAGACATGATCATTTCAGGAGGGATTTTCTTATTGAGACGGACATAATTTTCAAATGTTGAATTAATGGTCCCAATTAACGAATCAAGTTCCGTCGTCCGCTCAGATCGTTCTTCTATTTCTTCAATCTCCGCCCAGAAACAATCGGCCTGCCCCAAATGCCGCACCACGCGGCCACGCCTTTTCCCTTCCACCAACACCTTTACTGTCCCATCCGGTAAGCGAAGAAGCTGGACAACATTCCCGATCGTCCCAATGTGATAAAGGTCTTCAGCCACTGGATCATTGACTTTGGCGTCTTTTTGCGTGACGAGAAAAATAGTCTTTTTTCCCGCCACCGCCTCTTCCAAGGCTCTGATTGATTTTTGTCTTCCAACAAAGAGAGGAACTACCATGTGGGGGAATACAATAATGTCTCGCAGAGGCAGGAGCGGCAACCGCGACACTCCCCCGCTTTCACGGTTATCTTTCTTATCATTACGAAATAGCATGAACAGATCTCCTCTTACCCCTATCAATACACCCTCAGGCGCTTTCAGCAGCTGCCTTTTGATACAGCACGATAGGTTGTGCGTCGCGCGTTACCACTTCTTCAGAAATCAACACTTCTTTAATGTTTGGTTGAGAAGGAATCTCATACATGACATCAAGCATGATGTTTTCCATGATCGCACGAAGTCCACGCGCACCGGATTTCCGTTTAAGCGCTTCCCCGGCAATCGCGGTGAGAGCTCCTTCAGTAAATCGCAGATGCACATTTTCCATGTCAAAGAGTTTCTGATACTGTCGGACAAGAGCATTCTTCGGCTCCCGAAGTATGCGCACTAAAGCCTGCTCATCGAGTTCCTCAAGAGTCGCAATCACGGGAAGACGTCCGATGAACTCAGGGATCATGCCAAATTTTAAAAGGTCTTCAGGTTGGACTTCCGCAAGTAAAGTGCTTCCACTTCGATCATCGACCTTTTTTACATCGGCTCCGAAGCCGAGACTCTTCCCGCCGATTCTCCGTTTAATAATATCTTCTAGTCCGACAAACGCCCCTCCACAAATAAACAAGATATTGGTGGTGTCGACTTGCACGAATTCCTGTTGGGGATGTTTCCTTCCGCCCTTCGGAGGAACACTGGCAACCGTTCCTTCAATGATTTTTAATAGAGCCTGTTGCACGCCCTCGCCAGAAACGTCTCGCGTGATAGACGGATTGTCGCCTTTTCGGGCAATCTTATCAATCTCATCGATGTAGACGATGCCCTTCTGCGCCTTCTCTACATCATAGTCGGCATTCTGTAGTAAACTTAAAATAATGTTCTCAACATCTTCCCCTACGTAGCCAGCTTCGGTCAGGCTGGTCGCATCACCAATCGTGAAGGGCACTTGAAGAAATCGCGCCAGAGTCTGAGCAAGCAATGTCTTTCCTGAGCCCGTCGGGCCGATCAGAAGAATGTTAGATTTTTGTAGTTCAACATCGCTTGTCACCATTTGCGAATCAACGCGTTTGTAGTGATTATGAACCGCCACGGCAAGGATTTTCTTCGCGCGTTCTTGCCCAATCACATATTGATCAAGAACGCGCTTGATTTCAGCCGGCTTGGGAACCGTCGACACCGAAGAGAAAGATTCTTCCTGGTCGCATTCTTCCGCAATGATGTCATTGCAAAGATCTATACATTCGTCACAGATATAGACGGTTGGCCCCGCGATGAGCTTGCGCACTTCGTCTTGACTCTTCCCACAGAATGAACAGACTAAGTTGCCTGGACGATCATCAACGTGTCTGGCCATAACCGCTCCTCACTCCTTTTTTGCGACCCGGCTTGAGATCACTTCATCGATAATACCGTACTCAAGCGCCTGCCTACTAGTCAGAAAAAGATCCCGATCCGTATCGCGCTCCACGCGCTTCAAGTTTTGCCCGGTGTGCTTGGTAAGGATGGTATTGAGCTGCTCACGCAAGCGCAGAATCTCTTTTGCCTGGATATCAATATCGCTCGCCTGTCCTCGAGCTCCGCCAAGCGGTTGATGCAGCATGATGCGCGCATGCGGCAGTGCGTATCGCTTTCCTTTTGTTCCCGCAGCTAAGAGCCAAGCCGCCATACTTGCCGCCTGCCCCAAACACAACGTGGACACATCCGAACGGATGTATTGCATTGTATCGTAAATGGCGAGTCCGGCGGTCACTGAACCACCTGGGGAGTTGATGTAGAAATGAACATCTTTTTCAGGATTCTCAGACTCCAGAAAAAGAAGTTGAGCGGTGATAAGATTGGCGACCTCGTCAGTCACAGCCGTGCCAAGAAAAACAATACGTTCCTTGAGAAGGCGAGAGAAAATATCGTAAGCGCGCTCTCCCCGACCAGTCTGCTCAACCACAATAGGAACGAGATTCATAGTTAATCTGAAATCATCCTAATCTTTTTCCCCCGCTCCAGCAACGCCTGCCGTCGCTTCAGGGGAATTTTGCTGCACAGTTTTTATCTGCGCTTTATCGATTACAAAGCGCAGCGTTTTTTCTTGCTGCAGACGCCGCTCCAAAGCAACACGATTCTCTTGCCGCTCATAGAAAGCTTGTACTTGCTGACGTCGTTCCACCCCGGTTGCAGCAACAATCTCCTCAATACGTTTTTGAACTTCCTCCTCTTGCACTATAATCCCAATTTGTTTGGCAAGAGCGTCTAACAAGAGAAACGATTGGACTTGCTTCAGCGCACGGGCGGAAACATCACTCCGTAGCTGTTCTGGTAATGCTGCCTTCCCAGCCTCAAGGTCCTCCTCTGGCCTCAGGAGACCCGCTTCAATCAGTATGCGGCGTTCCTGTTCACGAACTAGACTAGGAGGAGCCGCAAAGGGGTTTCGCTCCACCAACTGCGCAAGAAGCGCATCTTCAAGTTGACTCTCAGCTTGGCGATCCAGAGCATGCTGCAGATTTTGCCGAATCTTTTCCCGTAGCTCTCCCAATGTCGCACATTCTCCATGATCTTTCGCAAATTCGTCGTCGAGCTGAGGGACTTCTTTACGCAGCAGCTCATTGATCGTCACACGAAAATGAGCGACGCGGTTCGTCGCCTCCTCCTCGCCCTCTTGCTCTTTGGGAAAAGGGAGGGAGAACTCTATGGCGCTTCCTTTTTTCGCTCCCACTAAATGCTCTTGAAATCCAGGGAAAACAACTTCTTTGCCCGTCTCGAGGAGACGGCCTTTCCCTTGCAGCCCCGGCGCTGGTTTGCCGTTTATGAACGCGGCAAAGTCTAGCCGCACAACGTCTCCACTCTCAACATGGTTCCGATCGCTAATTGGGTGCAATTGTGCAAATGATTCAGCCAAACGGCGGAGCGCCTCGTCTACTTCTTGTTCCTGCACCTGACGGACCCGTTTGTCTACCTCGATCCCTTCATAATTATTGACAGTAACGTCAGGCCGAACCTCGACAGTCGCGGAATAACGAAAGGGTTGTCCTGGTATCAGTTTCTCCGCAACAACATGGGGCCGAGCCACGACAGGCAATTGATGCTCATTAAGCGCCTGGGCGTAAGTCTCCTCAACAAGATGCGCCCCAACTTCCTCAGCGACTTGGTCACCGAACTGCCGCTCAATAAGCAGCCGAGGGGCTTTTCCAGGTCGGAATCCCTTAATACGAGCACTGTGCTGGAAGGAGCGATACATCTTCTCAAGCTCGTCTCCCACTCGATCTGGAGGAATCTCGAAATGCAATTTCTTCTCTACAGCGCTGATTGTCTCAATGGTTACTTTCATAAGAAACTTCAACGAATGGTTGTTTCCTTCAGGAAGGCGTACAGAGAACAACAAGGCTTCTAGGGATTCCCCTCTTTGCCCTGAGAGAAGGGCGTCAGAATCCCCTGCGAGAGGGGGGACTTGAACCCCCATCCGCCGTTAAGCGGGCTAGATCCTAAGTCTAGTGCGTCTGCCAATTCCGCCACTCTCGCATCACTCGCTGAGGATGGGCCGCCGGAGGCTCGAACTCCGGACCCGCTGATTAAGAGTCAGCTGCTCTACCAACTGAGCTAGCGGCCCATACGAACTGAGGTCTCCAGTAGTTACCCGCCTCGGGTGACCCGCCAGAAGCAGGCAACCACTGGGACAGGGTGAGTGAAGGGATTTGAACCCTCGACCCCTGGGGCCACAACCCAGTGCTCTGCCAGTTGAGCTACACCCACCATACGCGCCAGAAGGGATTCGAACCCCTGACCCACGGCTTAGAAGGCCGTTGCTCTATCCAACTGAGCTACTGGCGCTCAATCAGGAAGAGATTTTACGGGGAACAAGCCTTCACACGCGCAATAGCCTTGTCTTTTGCGTTCTTTCTCCAATCGGGGCGAGCCGATTTGAACGGCCGACCCCCTGCTCCCAAGGCAGGTGCGCTACCAGGCTGCGCCACGCCCCGATCTCTTCATCCAGGAGAGTCGATAACACAACCGGATTAGGTAGCGCAAGCGGGCATCCTACTATAAGGATTTCCTTGAAAAAGAAAGCTTTCCCACCGCTCTAACACTAGCAGTCACACAACCCGCGGCGCAGTCTTATCAGAGCCTTATCTGAAGACGAGGCGGGCTATCTATAGCACAGGCGCTGGCTGACGCTCAGCAAAAGGTGGCGCAGCGTCAAGGTGGCTTTTGTCCGCTCGCAGTCCCCAATGAGCGAGTTCTTCTCGTAAGCCAACTTTATCGGCAATTTGCTGCAACGAGACATTGGAGAGATAATTGGCAAGCAGTTGCTGGGCCTCGTGCCACACGGAAATCTGATTACACACTCCGCAGTAGCGACACGCGCGTTCACGTTGCTCGAGGCACTCCATCAAGAGGAGCGGTCCTTCAAGACACTCATACACCTCTTTCAAATTGATTTTGGCTGGAGGTTTCTTGAGCGTAAACCCTCCCCGGGTTCCCATGTACGACTGCACAAACCCGCCGCTCGCTAACCGTTTCATGATTTTCGAAAGATAATGCGCAGGAATATCTTGCTTTGTTTGGATCTCGCGCCGGGAAACAACTTGATTTTGCGGCTGCGCGGCAAGATAGGAAAGGGCGCGAATGGCATAATCAACCCGCCGCCCAATATTCATGAGCGAGCTTCGTTCACTGGACCGATGATGTGCGCCTTTCCCCATAGGAACTTCTTAACCTTTGACAAGCGTATCGCTTGTTCACCGACCTGCTTCCGTCGGCAAATCTTACCTGCTTCACATCCGTCTTCTCTTAATCTTCAGGCACACCTAACGTTTTCTTTGCTTCAGGACTCATCATACTAGGATCCCACGGAGGATCCCACACCAGCTCTACCCGCGCCTCTTGCACTCCAGGCAGCTCGAGGATTTTCTGCTCAGCCTCGGAGGCGATATAGCCGCCCATACCACACCCTCGAGCAGTAAGAGTCATCTTCACGTCGATCTTATGATCAATGACCTGGACATCATAGACAAGTCCCAGATCAACTATATTGACTGGAATTTCTGGATCGTAGCAGGTGCGTAGTACATCGTAGACCTCTTCTTGCGTAGGCATGTCTACCCCCTCTCCGCTTGTTAGAACTGGGCCCCACGCACAATTTGTTTCTGCCCTTGGATTTTTTGCTGCAAAGCCATCAATGCATCCAACACATTCTCGGGCCGCGGGGGACAGCCAGGAACATATACATCGACGGGGATAATCCGATCAATGCCAGCGACGGTCGTGTAATTGTCATAGAAGCCGCCGGTAGAAGCACAGGCGCCAAACGCCATCACCCACTTTGGCTCGCCCATCTGTTCGTAGACACGCTTGAGGATAGGCGCTTGCCGACAGGTGACCGTGCCAATCACCATCAACAAATCCGCCTGCCGAGGGCTAAAGCGCGGCAACAGAGCGCCAAATCTGTCGATATCATACGGGGTCATGGAGAGAGCCATGTACTCCATGGCGCAGCACGCCGTGGCGAAGGGATAAGGAAAAAGAGAGTACTTCCGCGCCCAGCCAATAGCTTTATCTAACTGCGTCAGCACGACTGCGTCGCCTAACAGAACGTCTTCACCCTTGTTTGTCGTCAACATTGTTGATGTATTGTGATTCTGCATGATTTTCTCTTTTTCCCCACAGCCCTCTTAGGCCGCCTCTTCTTTTTTCTGCTCGTCCTTCTTATTCCGTTCGCGCCAATCAGCGACCGCAGCTTTGATTGCGTCTTCCGCTAGTACAGAACAGTGAATTTTCACTGGAGGTAAGGAGAGTTCTTGGGCAATCTGCGAATTTTTGATTTGATACGCTTCGCTGAGCGTCTTCCCTTTCACTAATTCCGTCACATAGCTGGAAGAGGCGATAGCGGACCCACAACCGAATGTTTTGAAACGGGCGTCTTCAATGATTTCAGTGTCCGGATTAATCTTAAGCTGAAGTTTCATGACGTCTCCGCACTCGGGAGCGCCAACTACACCGGTGCCCACATTGGTTTCGTCTTTGGCGAAACTGCCAACATTTCTGGGATTTTGATAATGCTCTAAAACTTTATCCGTGTAGGCCATTACTCGTTCCTTTCCTCATAGAGCAGAGAGCTTTCAGCCAGCTTGCTCGTAAAATATAGACCCCTAAGGTCCATATTGTCAATGCTCCTGGTCATTACCATTTCTCATACTGTACAGCACGCCGTTCATAGCCAGCACGTCGCAGCAGATCGCGCAGCACGGTCACTTGCGCCCCTACTCCACAGATGAAAAAATGCCGACTGCGATTCTCATCAGCTCGGACATAGCATTGTTCAACCTGCTCCACTAAGCTTCCTCGTAAGCCGCCCCATCCTACCGGGGGTTCCTGCAAGAGCGGCTCAAAACAAAACCGCGCCTGCTCCTGCGCCCATGCTTCAAACTCTCGCCGATACAGCAGCCCTTCTTCTCGCGCTGCACTGTATAAGAGTCGAATAGGTTGCGCAGAGCTTGCAGCCAACGCCCGCTTCATCATCGGGCGCAGAGGCGCAATTGCAGGCCCATCCGCCAGGAACACGCACTCCGTCTGTGGCGGTTGCTCAAATCCAAACGTCCCCCACGGCCCGGTAAAACGCAAGACATCCCCAACTTCGCGCTTAAACAGATACGCGGACCCTAGGCCACCAGGAACAAGGTTAAAACAGATTTCCAGCGTTTCGTTCTCTTCAGGATCTGAGGCCAGAGAATAGGGACGAATTAATTCTTGCCCGGCAACCGGCAAGAGAAACGAGAGAAACTGTCCTGGCCGGAACGCGAGGCGTTGTCCACCTGCAATGCGCAAGAACAACGACCGCGTATCCTCGGTATGATCATACCGGTGCTCAATAATGGCGTCATACACTTTGCGTGGACGTTGAGGCGGCTGTTCCATATATACGGCGGAGTCCGTCATCATTGACTGCTTCATCACACTTGCTGGTTGATCGTGTAGCGAGGAATCATCACTACAACCTCTCCTCCGCTTATCACCGCCTGACAGCCAAGACGAGAGGTGGGCGTTAATCCTGGCGCTTTATCCAGAAGATCGTCTTCCTCTTCTGTATTTTCCGAAAGCTGTTCCATGCCTTTTTTCACAATGACATGACAGGTCGTGCACGCGCAGTTGCCCCCACACGCATGCTCCAGGAACACGCCATGACCAAGCAACACGTCAAGAATCGATCCAGGTTGTCCATCATGTTGAAAAGGAGCTTGGGCAGGATCAAATTCAATCACTCGTTCTGGTTCGCCAGTTTCGTACAACACGCGCAACGTCGCCATGATGTTCTTTTGCTCTGATCCTCCTGTCCTGACTAGTGCATGGTCCCGAGTTCACGCCGTGAGTGTTCTTCCAGCCGCATGAACACCTGCCGTCCTATCTGCAGGAAGGCGAGACTTTGAGGATGAGCAGGGTCGGCAATCACCAACGGCGTGCCGGCGTCACCATCAACGCGAATCTCCCGGACAAGGGGAATTTCCCCAAGGAATGGCACATGAAATTGTTCCGCCATGCGAGCGCCGCCGCCGTGGCTAAAGATTTCAGCCCGATGTCCACAGCGACGACAAAGGTGATAGCTCATGTTTTCGATCACCCCTAACACCGGCGCCTGAGCATCAGTCAACATCTTCACGCCACGACGCACGTCAAGAAGCGCTACATCCTGGGGCGTCGTCACCACCACGCCTCCCGAAAGCGGAGTCTTCTGCATAATGGTCAGCTGCGCATCGCCCGTTCCAGGCGGCAAATCAATGAGCAGAATATCAAGCTCTCCCCACTCAACATTCCGCAGAAATTCCGTCAGCAGTTTATCGAGCATCGGCCCACGCCACACGACAGCTTGCCCTTCCGGCACGAGAAATCCGGTCGACATCACTTTAAGTCCATATTTCACCACGGGAAGAAGCCGCTTGTCCTCAGTCACTTGCGGCCGCTCATCGATCCCTAGCATCAGAGGAATACTTGGTCCGTATACATCTGCGTCAAGCAGGCCAACGCGATGACCGAGCGAGGAAAGCGCCGCTGCTAGATTGGCGGAGACAGTCGATTTCCCCACCCCGCCTTTTCCGCTGGCTACAGCAACAACGTAGTGAATGCCAGGCAACTCCGGCTTTGGCGCCCGAGGCAACGCCGCCGGAGCAGGGCGTTCCATTTCAATTTGGATTGGAACGGACACGCGAGATTTTAACGCCTCCAGTACGCCTTGACGAATGCGAGCAAGAATCTCTGGATTGTCTGTCGACGGCGCTAGTTGCACCACCACCCCAGAGCCTCCAACGAGAATATCCTTGACCATACCGAAGTCAACAATATTTCGGCTGAATCCTGGATATTTCACTTGCTTGAGGACTTCCAACAGCTCTTGTGGAGTTGGCATAAGAAACAGGTTATCCTTTCACGGCGTTCTCACTCGCCAGTTGCTCACTCAAAGATCTCAGGTATTCGAAGGTATAGATGCCAGTCTCGTGTCCATCAACCCAGCGAGGATTGAGCGCGTAGTTTCCCACCAGACTAATAGAAGCGAGCTGAGGATTTTTTATTTCAACAAAACGCCGCTCGCCCCCATGGCCCTGGCACGCAGCGCAGGGGCACCACCCACGCAGATACTCCAGAGGATACTCAGACAGCAGGTCGTCATCCCATAAAATACGCAGCAGTTGATCTTCTTCAATCGGTACAACAAGTCGTGGCATTGGCACTGCCATACTCCTTCCTGCCACCCACACCGCGTTACGCAGCGTGGAGTCTATCGCCAAGCTTTTCCATTATTTGTACGGCGATACGCTGAAACGCTCGGGCCACAGGATGCTCAGGCTGCTGGAAGACTAACGGTCGCCCTTGATCACCGGCAACGCGTATGTCTTCTACGATAGGCACCTCTCCTAAAATCTCGAGGCCCGT
>DATLYA010000365.1:0-14792 GCA_035575235.1 Candidatus Methylomirabilota bacterium | reverse complement strand
CCAGTTGCCTAGGGCGCCATGGAGATGACCAAGGTGCAATTTTCCAGTCGGACGCATTCCACTGACGATCGTTTCGGGCATGATGGGATCCTTACAGCAATGTCCGGATGAGAAATTTCGTCATGGGGTGCAAGACATGATCGAGAGCCCCAGTGGCGAGCAACACCATAATAATTAGCATGCCGTAGGGCTCAAGCCGTGCAAGAGCACTGGCAGGAGAACGGGGCAACAGGCCCGTCGCCACACGGCCGCCATCGAGCGGCGGCAAAGGCAGCATATTGAACACGGCTAACCCGACATTCATCAGCACGCTAGCGCCCGCTACGGCTTTCACAAATTGCAGGTTCGTGGCGAGCAGGTCGCTTTCCGGTATCCCCAGCAGCGGGATCAACCGATACACAAGCGCAGAGACACCAGCGAGCAGAAGATTCGTTGCCGGACCAGCCGCAGCGACTAACACCATGCCTCGCCGGGGGTTACGTAAATTGAGAAAATTGACCGGCACTGGCTTGGCGTAGCCGAACAGAAACGGCGCGCCGCCCAATAACAACAACAACGGCAGGATAACGGTGCCGAATAAATCCACATGAGCAAAAGGGTTCAAGGTCAACCGCCCGGCTTGTGCTGCAGTAGAGTCCCCTAAGCGGAAGGCGACATACCCATGGGCAATTTCATGGAGGATAACGGCGAGTAAAACAGGTAGAGCCCATAAACAAATCTTTTGAATAACAGGCGCAAATGATTCCATCGGCGATAGTGTATAGACTCCTATCCAGGGTGACAAGGCAGCACGGGAAAGCGTATGATGCCGGAGGAGTTAGCGGCTGTGAGGAGATCATATGGACACCAACGCAATTCGCCGCTTTGTCGAGCATACCTGGGCAGAGACTATCATTCCGCATCTCAAAGAATATTTAACCATTCCCAACCAATCGCCCGCCTATGATCCGCAGTGGCGCAGCAACGGATACATGGATCAGGCAACGGCATTGATTGCGAACTGGATGCGCTCGCAGCAAGTGCCAGGACTTTCCTTGGAGGTTGTCCGTCTTGAAGGACGAACGCCGCTTCTGTTCGTCGAGATTCCAGGCGATTCACCAGAGACGGTGCTGCTGTACGGTCATCTCGACAAACAACCTCCGATGGAAGGATGGAATGAAGGACTTGGACCCTGGAAACCTGTTATCCGAGAGGGCAGACTCTATGGTCGCGGCGGGGCGGACGACGGCTACGCCGCCTTTGCCTCGCTCACCGCGATCAAAGCGCTCAAACTGCAACACATTCCCCATGCTCGCTGCGTCATCATTATTGAAGCTTGCGAAGAAAGCGGCAGCGGCGATCTTCCTCATTACATTGACGCGCTGCAAGAACGCATTGGCTCCCCTGGTCTGGTCATTTGTCTCGATTCCGGTTGCGGCAATTACGAACAGCTGTGGATTACTACCTCTCTGCGTGGCCTCGCCAATGGCAACCTGACAGTATCCACGCTCACCGAAGGCGTCCATTCCGGCGCGGCCAGCGGCATCGTCCCATCCACGTTCCGAGTGCTCCGTCAACTGTTGAGTCGGCTGGAAGACGAAGAGACAGGAACTATCGTTCCTCGTGAATTTTACGCCCCGATTCCTGAGGAACGACTGCGGCAAGCCGCCGCGACCGCACAAGTGCTAGGAACAAGCGTCTACAGCGAATACCCGTTTCAACCAGGCGCCACACCGGTCACAAGCGATGTGCAGGAAGCGCTGCTCAATCGCACCTGGCGTCCGCAAGTAGAAATCACCGGTGCTGGTGGACTGCCGCCGCTGGACAAAGCCGGCAATGTCTTGCGTCCCGTCACCGCGGTAAAGGTTTCACTGCGTCTACCGCCAACAGTGGACGCCAAAGCCGCCACTGTTGCGCTCAAGCAGCTTTTTGAAAAAGATCCTCCCTACGGCGCGAAAATTACGTTCGAGGCTGAGCAATGCGCCTCCGGTTGGAACGCGCCGCCGCTGGAGCCCTGGCTGGAAACCTCCTTAAAGAACGCCTCGCTGGAGTTCTTCGGGAAAGAGGCATGCTATATGGGCGAAGGCGGCACAATTCCGTTCATGGCCATGTTGGGCGAAAGATTCCCCCGCGCGCAGTTCATGATCACAGGAGTCCTGGGTCCGCGCTCGAATGCGCACGGACCGAATGAGTTTCTTGATATTCAGACTGGTATGCGTCTCACCTGTAGTGTGGCGAAGGTATTGGCGGACCATTGTCAGGCTAAGGGTCGGTAATGGAGAGAGCAGATACGGCTCAGGAAGGCTGGTGAGACGATGAGTGAGGTGTTTCTCAGCCACGTTGAAGAAGACGCGCCCCTCGCTTTAGAGATTGCGATCCGGCTGGAGGCGGCGGGGTACTCTGTCTGGTGTTACGAGGTGGACAGCGTTCCTGGCCCTTCCTACCTGCTGCAAACCGGGCAGGCGATCGAACAGGCGAAAGTGTTTTTGTTGTTAATTTCCTCTCATTCTCTGCGTTCCCGTCAGGTGACGCAGGAAGTCGTCCGTGCGCATGAAAGCGGCAAGGCGTTCCTACCGGTGCTGTGCGGCGTGACGCATGAAGATTTTCAGCATCGCCAGCAAGAATGGCGTGAGGCGGTGGGCGCGGCGACGTCGATTGCTCTTCCCGTGCAAGGCGTCAGCGCCATGCTTCCCCGGCTCCTCAACGGTCTGGAAGCGCTCGGGCTGCTGCCGGGCGCTTTGCCGGATGAGGTGCGGATGACTGCGCTTCGCCAGGCGTTGGCGGACCGGCAACAACATCCTCAGCCTTTAGCAGGAAACCCGAGGAGGTCCCTGCCTCCTGCTCGAGCCGTTTCGCAACCACAGCCCAGTCGTTCTTCTATGGTCGCAGCGTTGGGAACCTTATGGCATCGCTGGACGCGATGGGGGTTATGGGCCGCTCTGTTCTGTGTCGCCGTGGGAGTTCTCTTGCTTTTGCAGTCACGCCTGCTGCCTCGACAAGCAACCGAGCTATCCACGACCTCTCTTCCAGCCGGTCCGTCGGCGAGCTCTCTGCGCCCAGCGCCCTCTCTCCCAGGCTCACAACAAGTCACGGCTGCGCCCTCTGCGTCCCCGACCTTACCTGCTAAAGTCGCGCGAGAAACGCCGCCAGAGCCTATGGCAACAGGCGCAGGACAAATTCGCGCCACCATGCGGCTCACGCCGGATGGTCCTGTACTGAATGGCTATTGGCGGGTGTACAAAGCCGAAGGCTACGAACTAGGCGAACGCCAGCAAGTCACCTATAGCGCCGAAGGCCAATTCACCCTTCCTGTTGGCCGTTACGTGATAGAGGCCGCGTATGGCGACGCAACGCAGTCCAAAGACGTAGAGGTTCGCCCCGGACAGATCACGACAACGGATATTATCTTAAACGCCGGACAATTGCGCGGGACGGCTAGACTCTCCGCCAAGGGCGCGCCCGTCAGTAGCTATTGGCGGGTGTACAAAGCCGAAGGCTACGAACTAGGCGAACGCCAGCAAGTCACGTACAGTGCAGAAGGGCAGTTCACGCTTCCTGCCGGCCGCTACATCGTGGAGGTCGAGCACGGTGAGGCGAAAGGACATGCAGAAGTCACCGTGCAGGCCGGTGAGATAAACCCTGTGGATATCGTGCTTGGCGCGGCGTCGTAGGAGGCGCTGATTCCGCCAGGCTACCATCAGCTAAAGCTTATCTAAATTCTACGTCGTCAAAAAGGAGGAGTTGATGAACCGGTATCAAATGTTACTCGGCTCCGCCGCACGGGAGCCGCAGGCCGCGGCTGGTTGGCGGATTACCCGATTATTACCCGCCAGTGGGCTCTATGGCGCGAACGGCATGCAGTTTGGTCCGGATGGTCGGCTGTATGTCACCCAGGCGTTCGGCAGTCAAATCACGGCGGTCAACGTCACGAACGCCAGCCTGGAAATCATTTCTCCACTCGGAGGACCCATCGTCGCGCCGGATGATGTGGCCTTCGATTCACACGGGGTTATGTATGTCACCGAAGTGATGAGCGCCCGCGTCTGCGCCCGCACGCCGGATGGAAACGTGCGCATTGTCGCAGACAATCTTCCTGGCGCCAACGGCATTACCATCCATCAAGACCGCGTGTTCATCGATGAGTTTCGCGGCGGCGGACGCATCTTTGAGCTGTACCCGTATGATGGTCGTGCGCCGCGTCTCATCGCCGATGGCTTACGTGGACCAAATGCGCTGATGGTTGGTCCGGATGGGAAACTGTATTTTCCTCTCGTGCCCAACGGCGAAGTGTGGCGGGTTGATATTGAGACCGGCGTGAGAGAGAAAGTTGTTGACGGTCTCAAATCTCCTCCAGCGGTCAAGTTCAATCGCAGAGGCGAATTGGTTGTGCCCCAGGCCGGCACTGGCGAGGTGGTTCGTATTGACATTCAGAGCGGAGCGAAAACCGTGATCGCTAAGGTGCGCCCAGGCATCGACAACCTTGCGTTCAGTCCGGACAATCGCCTGTTTCTTTCTCATTTTGTCGATGGCGGCGTTGCCGAAGTCGCCACTGATGGTAGCAACGCGGAACGCCCGCTCGTGCCTGGAGGTTTAGTCGGTCCGTGGGGCTTAGCGTGCGGTAGCAACGGCAACCTCTACATGAACGACGGGCTCAGCCTGGCTGTGCTTTCGCCGGCGAAGCAGCTCAGCCGTCTCGGCGGTTTGCTCGACAGCAGTTTCCCAGGATTTGTTCGCAGCCTGGCTGCCGGCGCCCCAGGGGAGTTATGGTTGACTACCATCGCGGGTGACGTCGTCCAATATTTTCTCGATGGTCGGCCATTCAATATGCGCGCACGGAAATTGAAAGACCTCTATGGCGTCGCGCCGCTCGACGCCGACTCGGTCGTCGTCGCCGAAGCTGGTACGGGTAAACTACTCCGAGTCGACGCGGCAGGGCAACTCTCAACCCTCGCAGAAGGCTTTGCTAAGCCGTACGAAGTTGTAACGGCAAAAGATGGAACGGTATTCGTCAGTGAACTCGGGAACGGACGTGTGGCGAAAGTTGAAAAGAATGGGAACATCTTGTCCGTCATAGATGGACTCGACAAGCCGAAAGGGTTAGCGTTGCGGCAAGATTCGTTGCTCGTGCTCGACCGAGGACTGAAAGAACTCCGGGCGGTCAGTCTCGTAACCGGACAACAACAGACACTTGCGTTTCATCTTCCGGTTGGAGATCCTCCCGGTTGTTCTCGGGGACCAATGGATTTTTCTGGCGGGTTGGCAGTTGGTCCGGATGAAACAATTTATATTGCAGCGGATGGAGAAGGAAGCGTGCTGACGCTCATGACCGAAAAATAACTGGCGGCGCAGCAAGAAGCGAACGCGATATGTGGCGCGTGACGCGTGTTACGTGGTGCGTAATGCGTGACGCGTGTGGAAAGCTGTCTATTTCTTTCTGTTCTACGAAACACGCATCACGTATCATGTTCTCACCAACTCCCAATGATGTGGAGGATCACCCTTATGCCTGATGTGACGGTTGCTCACCATACTACTTTTGTTAACGATGTCCGCCTCCATTATGTCATCGCCGGTCAAGGAGACCCCGTTGTGCTGCTGCATGGCTGGCCGGAGACGTGGTATCAATGGCGCAAAATTATTCCCCCGCTGGCCGAGAAGTATACGGTCG
Organism: Candidatus Methylomirabilota bacterium; assembly: GCA_035575235.1. Taxonomy (GTDB): domain Bacteria; phylum Desulfobacterota; class Binatia; order Bin18; family Bin18; genus SYOC01. Next base: position 9,145 of record DATLYA010000365.1, on the reverse strand, counting down.
TCGCTCCAGATATGCGCGGTCTGGGGGATTCTTCAAAGCCCGCCACCGGCTACGATAAGCGCACGATTGCGGACGATATTTATAAGCTTGTACAAAAATTAGGCTTCCAGAAAATCTTCCTTGTCGGCCATGACTGGGGCGGACCGGTCGCCTATGCCTATGCGTGCGCGCATCCCAACGACGTGCGCCGTCTGGTCATTCTCGATGTGCCAATTCCGGGGGCGGGGCTCGAGCAAATTCCCCAGGCCACGCCACGCGGCGGTCTCTGGCATGTGTCGTTTCACGGCGTACGCGACCTGCCGGAGGTGCTCGTGCAGGGCAAAGAGCGCCAGTACCTCACCTGGTTTTATCGGACCGCCTATAATCCCACCGCCATCACTGAGGAAGATATTGACGAATACGTCCGCTGCTATGCCGCGCCAGGAGGGATGCGCGCCGGGTTCGAATACTACCGCGCGATCTGGACGGATGTTGAACACAATAAAGAGAACGCCAAAACGAAACTGAAAATGCCTGTGCTCGCGCTGGGCGGTCAGTATAGCTTTGGCAAGCGCACCCTCGCCTCACTGCAAACCCTGGCAGAAAATGTGCGCGGTGGGGAAGTCGACCAGTGCGGACATTGGATCTCCGAGGAACAGCCGGAGTATCTGCTTACCCAGTTGCTCACGTTCTTTGGCGAGGAATGAGGAATAGTGAGGAAAAACTATTCCCCTGCGCGAAGAAAGATCGGCAGAAGGCGATTAGTTTTCGTAGAAAAGAAAAAGTACGCTAGAATTATCGTACATTCACAGGTTGAAATGAGGATACAAGACGGTGAAGCGGGGAGAGCGGATGAGCGGCAAAGCAGGAGCGGTGTCATTACCAGCAACCACAAAACCCAAAGCAGCGCGAGCGCCCGAGCGAGAGGTTGCGTTGCACTCCCAGCTTGCCGCCCTCATTGAAGCAACGCCGGATGGTATTGCTTTACTCGATCCACACGGCGGGTTTCGTTATGCCAACCCGGCGTGCCGCACGCTGCTGGGCATCGCGCACGACGAGCCGCTGGCGGCGCTGACCTTGTTTGACTTTTGTCCTCCTGAGCTCCGTCCCCGCATGACACAGGACGCCCTTCCCCTCACGACTCAGACAGGTCGGTGGAGCGCCGACGTCGAGTTAATCACCCGCGGCGGCCACAAGCTTCCTGTTTCTCTCATTTTTTTCGCCCACAAAGAGCTCAATGCGCAGGTATCGTTCTTTTCCCTTATCATGCGCGACATCAGTGCACAGAAACAGCGGGAGGCCGAGCTCGCATGTCTTGCTCACCATGACGCCTTAACCGGGCTGTTCAATCGGCGGCGTTTTCACGAAGAACTCGATAACCGTCTGGCGCAGGCGCGGCGTTACGGCGCGCAAGGCGCCCTCTTATTCATCGATGTAGACGGGTTAAAAACCGTCAATGATACACTGGGGCACCAGGCTGGTGACGCCCTGCTCAGCAGTCTAGCCGCGCTGCTCCGCGAGCGGTTGCGCGAGGTCGATGTGATCGCCCGCCTTGGCGGCGATGAATTTGCCGTGTTGATTGCCGCTCCAGATGTTCGCCACGCTACAGCCGTGGCGGAACGCCTCGTGCAGGCAGTGCGTCTGCACACCGCACAGGCGGCGAATCATCCGCTGCACTGCACGATTAGCATCGGCATTGCGATGTTCCCGCAACACGGCGCGACGGCGGAGGAACTCCTTGCACATGCGGATCTAGCCTTGTATTGCGCCAAGTCCCACGGGCGCAATCAGTACCAGGTGTACTCACCGGAAATGAAACCGTAATTCTTTCAGTTGGTTGGTCTTTCAGTACAGACTGCTCGACTGTCCGACGTAACGACGTGCGACCTCACACCTTAGCACTTATCCCTAAACCTCTCGGGGCTGTCATTCTGAGCCGTGGCAACGGCGAAGAATCTCACGGGGAGATCCTTCACTGCGCTCAGGATGACACGACCAGTAAGTTTAGGGATGGTTTGTAATAATGCGTACTCAGGACTCAGCTCTCAGGACTTTTCTCTTCATTGACTTTCCTATCGCGGTCAGAAACATCACGCTCTTCCCTGCAGCATGCGGAGAGAAAAACGCAGTAACATCATCGTCAAAGAATGTCAGCCCTGTGGCGCCGAGTCCCTGTCCGTACGCGGCGAGGTAACATTTGCCGCCGATGATGGCCGCCTCCAGCTGCGCGGCGCGATAGCCGCGGTTCCCCAACTGCTCAAGAACAGCAGAAAGAGTGGTGAGACAAAAAATATCCACGCCGGCGTCCGCCGGGAGTTGTTGTCCTAGCCCGAGATAGCCTGCCTCTTTGCGAAAGTTTCCTTCCCGCAACAACTCCAGCGCCTGACGATCACGATGGTATACATAAGCGCCAGACGGCAATCCGTCTACAGCGTGGACAATCAAGTAGAGATCCGTAAGGGAGGCGGCGGGAGAGGAGAGAAAATCAGTCGGCGCGCCCTTGGTCACGCCCAGCAGCAGGGTGGAGAGCTGGGCAAAGGAGATGGCTACACGCGCAAACTGCCGGGTCGATCCCCGATGGCGAATGATATCCTCCAGCGGCGCTGGCGGCAACTGCGCTGCAGGCGTCTCCCTGAGCGGAAACAATCGTCCCTGCGGTTCGGGCTCGCGGTGCGGCGTCCCGGCGCCGCGCCAGGCTCGGACCTCTTCTGCGGTATGCAGAGACGACGCGGCGTGCATGGCTCGTATGGTCGGGTAATCAATCTCTGTTTTCGATAAGGGTGCGGTTTGCAGATGGAGAGGAGCAACTGTAGGGGCGGTCTCCGGCGCCGCCGACCGAGAAAAACCTACCGGCGCGAGCGCAAGCGCTACCTCACGTTCGTCGTCCAGGTCCAGCAAGCAGTTGACTTCGGAATCGACAAACCCGGCGACAATCCGTGTCGGCGTGGACAGGGCCGACGCAGTCGCCAGAAAATTCGCCAACAACGTTCCGGCGTCCCAAAAACAATGGCGATAAGTGCGCGCCTGATATTTCCAGGCATTTCGCCAGTACGTGCTCGTGCAAACCACCGTGACCGGCGCGTGCGTGATAGCCGCCTCCTCTCCGCTTGCGTGTACAAGCACGCCGCGGAAATCCCCGGAGCGAAGGCGATGCAGGGCAAAATCGTGCGGACCAAAATGATACACGCCCGCAGGCAGTTCAGGCAGATCGCCACAGACCAGATAGAGATCGATATGGTAGAGCGCGCCGGTGCACGCCGCCGCACGAAAATAGATTTCTCCGCCAGGATATGTCCGACGTTTAGTAATGCCGGCGGAGAGATAGAGCAATGCAGCGAGTCGTGAAAGATCGGGAATCATCTCCTGTTGGGGTACAGCAGGCAGGGTCGCAATCGCTTGCAACGTCGAAGTTTGGACTGCAGGCCACTCCTGCGGCAATGGAACGCTCTCAACGTCCCGATAAATTTTAAAGGCCAGCGGTTGATTGTCCCAATCAAGAAAATGCGGATTGCGGCGAATGCTTTCCAAGGAATGCTTCGTGCCGTTGTGATATGACCACGCTGCAGCCACGTCTCGATTGGTAGTCATTAGCGCCTCCCTGTGGTACGGTGTCACGCAATAATGAGATCCCCCGTGTCTGACATTATCTCACAGTCAACGTGCGTTGCCACCGAGTCACGCTCATGAACACCATCAAAATTATGCCTTCAGTGCTGTCAGCAGATTTCCGTTGCCTGGAACAGCAAATCCACGAAGTAGAACAGGCTGGAGCGGACGGCGTCCATCTCGATGTCATGGATGGCCGCTTCGTGCCGAATATTACTATCGGTCCGCTCATTGTCGAAGCCGTTCGCCAAACCACGGCGCTTCCGCTTGACGTTCATTTGATGATCGTTGAGCCGGAGAAGTATATTGGCGACTTCGCCAGGGCTGGAGCGGATATCATCTCGGTGCACCAGGAGACCTGTCCTCATTTGCATCGGACACTCCAGCAAATCAAAGATCACGGAAAGAAAGCGGGGGTTGTGCTGAACCCGAGCACGCCGCTGGCGACGCTTGAAGAGATATACGACGACGTTGACGTGATTCTCCTCATGAGTGTGAACCCCGGTTTCGGCGGACAGAGTTTTATCCAATCCAGCGTGAACAAAGTCCACCGCCTGCGGCAAACGCTTGACGAACGTCAGGCGCATGCTGAGTTGGAAATTGACGGCGGCATTGATGCGCAGACTGCGCCTCGGGTTGTCGAAGCTGGCGCCACCATGCTCGTGGCGGGATCAGCCGTGTTCCGTGCGAAAGGCGGACCGGCTGAGGGCGTGCGCAAGTTGCGAGAAAGCATCCAGCGAGCGGCGGCTTGAGATGTCGAGCATGAGTGTGCAGCCTGTCACGCCGCAGTGGGTTGCATTTGTCAGCATTCCCTCTCCCATCGTCCACTACGCAAAATGAGCGAAGAAGCTTCTCCGGTGTCAGTTGCTGCTCCCACGCAGACTTCTTTGCGAGAACTCGGGTTTTTATTTTTGCGGCTCGGCACGACAGCGTTCGGCGGCCCGGCAGCACATATCGCCATGATGGAGGATGAAGTCGTGCGGCGACGGCGCTGGCTCTCTCACGAGCAGTTTCTTGATCTACTAGGCGCAACGAACCTTATTCCAGGACCGAACTCCACGGAAATGGCAATCCATATTGGACGCCAGCGAGCAGGGTGGCCTGGACTTCTCGTGGCCGGCGGTTGTTTTATTCTTCCAGCCGCGCTTATCGTCACAAGCTTCGCCTGGGCGTATGTGCAATATGGTTCGCTGCCGCAAGCCGCCGGGATTCTTTACGGAGTCAAGCCGGTCATTGTTGCAGTCGTCGTCCAGGCGCTCTGGGCGCTGGGGCGGTCGGCGGTAAAAACGCGTTTTCTGGCCCTCGTCGGGTTGGCGGCGGTGATGCTGAGTGTTTTGGGCGTCCACGAATTGGCGATTCTCTTCGGAGCCGGAGTGGGAAGTGGAAGTCGGCAGTGGCTCAGGCAAGGGAAGCGGAAGCGCGCTAGCGCCTGCCCCTCTCTTTTGTACACTGTGCCTTTTCTCTCGACTGCCGAAGTTGCCGCTCAGGCTGGAGCGGCCGCCGCTTCCTTTGATCAGGGGTCGCTCTTCCTCTTTTTTTTGAAAATCGGCTCAGTGCTCTTTGGCAGTGGCTATGTCCTGCTGGCGTTCCTTCACGGCGACTTAGTAGAACGCCGGCATTGGCTGACGAGCGCCCAACTCCTTGACGCCATTGCGATCGGCCAGTTTACTCCAGGACCGGTCTTCACTACCGCCACGTTCATCGGTTATGTGCTCGCCGGGGTTTCAGGCGCAATTGTTGCAACAGTCGGCATCTTCCTGCCGGCGTTTGTGTTTGTGGCGATCAGCGGACCGCTCGTGCCGCTGGTTCGTCGCTCGCTAATAGCCGGGGCGTTTCTTGATGGCGTCAATGTCGGAGCGCTGGCGTTAATGGCGGTCGTTACAGTTGAGCTCGGCGGCGCGGCGCTTGTAGATCTTTTCACGATCGTCTTAGCCGGCGTGAGCGCCATATTACTGATGCGCTACCGCGTCAATTCGGCGTGGCTCGTGTTGGGAGGAGCAGTGTGCGGTCTTTTCGCGCTGTGGTCAGGAGGGTGGCATGCCCCTCCCCGTCATTTAATTTTTCCGGCTTTGCCGAAGTAAATCACCTAACGTCACTCCAAACCCGCGGCCTTTGGGTTGCGAGCCTTTTAGATAGGCTTGCGTTTCCGCCTGCTCCTCGCGCGCCAGCGCTTTTGCGCGCGAGAGGCGGATGCGCTTGCCGTTGTCCTCAATGCCAAGCACAACCACTTTGACCTCAGTTCCTGGCGCAAACTCCTTGCGGTGATCGGCGCCGCGCTGCGTCCCCATCTCTGCGTTGGGAATAAGTCCAACTTGCCCGGGGCCCACGCGCACAAAGACGCCAAACGGCTCCACCCGATCTACCGTCCCCGTCACCACCGATCCCACGGACAGCGACGATTCCAATTGACCGCCGGGCTCGCTGCCTTCCGGCGCCAGGGCCAGAGAGATGCGCTTCTTGTCTGGATCGATCCCCAAGATCAGCACAGTTATCTCTTCCTGCTTCTCGGCGGCTTCCTTGATGCGGCCCTGCTGACTACGCGGCACCTCGCTCATGTGCAGCAGCCCATCCACGCCGGGCAACAGCTCGACGAACACGCCAAAATCCATGGCGCGGACGATACGGCCTCGCACAATTTGCCGCTCGCGCAATTGGGTCGGCGCCGCCGCCCACGGATCGCCTTCCAGCGCTTTCATGCTCAAGGCAATCTTTCCTGTCTTGTCATCAATTTTGAGCACTTTGACGGACACCTCTTGCCCAACTTGCAAGACATCGGCGGGTTTCACCGCGCGGGAATGCGAGAGTTCGGACACATGCACGAGTCCTTGTACGCCGCCAAGATCAACAAAGGCGCCAAAGTCGGTCAGGGAAGAGACCGTTCCAGACAACACCGCGCCAGGCACGATTCTTTGCCGGGTCTCCTCTGCGGCTTTCTTCGCGCGCTCTTCCAGCAATTGGCGCCGTGAGAGCACGATATTCCGTCCGTTATCGCCATAGCGGGTCACGCGAAATTCCAGCACTTGATTCAGATACGCGTCTGACGATTCAACGCGGCGGACATCAATCTGTGAAAAGGGACAAAAAGCGCGCACGCCCGCGACCGTCACTTCGTAGCCGCCTTTGATCACGCCGACCACTTTCCCTTCTACCGGCAAGCCGTTCGCGACCGCGTTCTCTAGCATGGCGCGGGCTCTCATGCCTTTGAGCAACTTGCGCGATAAGCGAATTTCGCCATCCGTGCTGATCACCGTGGCTTCAACTTCGTCATCGACGCCCACTTCAAGATTGCCTTGATGATCTTCAAGTTCAGCACGCGCAATAATGCCTTCGCCTTTTTCTTGGATATCGACAAAGACGCTGTCAGCACTGATCTGGACAACGCGCCCCTTGACAACCTGACCTTCGCTCAGCGCCGGCCCCGACTCTTCATGGGCGAAGAGTGAGGCGAAATCCTCCGTCGGCGCTGACCGTTCTTGTTCCGTATTCATGTGTCTTGTCCTTTCTCTCGAGCGAACCAACGATTGTAACAGGCGCGAATCGCCTCCCGTTGGTTCTGATAATCCGTCAATAAGTGCGCCGCTGCCTCTTCCCCTGTATATCCAAGCCGCCGGGCCAGAGGAGTGAGGTGCTCCTCTCCACTTTCAAGCGCCTCGACGGGTTGATCCCGCTCGATGCGGAGGCGATTTTCCAGGGTGCGCAAAAAGCGATACCCTCGGGACAACATCTCGAAATCATCCTGCGGCAGCACGCCACACTCATGCAACGCCTGCAACGCGGGCAGCGTGGCTCGCTGCCGCAACGTTGGGAATCGTTGACCGTAGCGCAATTGCAGCATTTGCACAAGGAACTCGATATCGACAATTCCTCCACGCCCGGTCTTAATATTAAAACGCCCCGCGTGTTCACGAGCGAGTTCTTGCTCCATGCGGCCGCGCAGCCGGTCAATCTCCGCAACGCCAGTCGCGTCAATTTCAGTCGCATAGGCAATGCGCTCGATGGCGGCCTGCACGGCTTCGCGAAAGGACGGCTCGGCGACGATCACACGCGCTTTAAGCAAAGCTTGTCGCTCCCATAATTGCGAGCTTGTGTCATGATAGCGCACAAACGCAGTCAATGACGACACCAGCGATCCCGAACGACCCGAGGGCCGCAGGCGCGTGTCAATCTTATATACATGCCCTTCCCGGGTTTGCACTTGGAGTACGGAAATCAAACGTTGCGCGAGTTTCGTGAAAAATTCCTGCGCACTGAGCGTCCCGCTGCTCTCTTCTTCGTTCGCAGGATTATACAAGAATATCAAATCCAGATCAGAATTGTAGTTCAGCTCCCCGGCGCCGAGCTTGCCCATGCCGACGATCGCCAGTTGGCCAGGCATATGCGAGAGCCCGAGTTGTTCCATCAATGCCGTGCGCGCCACTTCATAAGCGCCGGTCAGACAGACTTCGGCCAGGTTCGTTAATTGTTCGGTCACTTCAGTGACATCGAGCAGACCATTGCTGTCATTGATGCCAATACGGAGAAACTCTTCAGTGCGATAGCGGCGGAGAATATCGAGGCGATCTTCCAATTCGCGCACTTCCGCAAGACGCGCCATCAGTTCCGTCAGCATCGCCGTTCGGTCGCGGCGAACTTGCACGAGGTCTGCGCGCACAAGGCTATCAAGCAGTTCAGGATGGCGCAGAAACACCTGGGTAAGATATGCGCTCGCGCCAAAGAGTCCGATCAGCGTTCGCAGCGTCCCCGGGTTTTCCCGTAGCAACGCCAGGAAACTGGAGCGCGCGCCGATCGACGCCACCAGGCTCGCCATAGCCGCCAAAGCGCGATCCGGGTCCGCCGCCTTCGCGACCTCGCGGAACAGCACCGGCTCCAACGCATACAGCAATTTGCGGCGCTTCGGCGTCGCGGGTGAATGCGGCGGGCCATCATGCAAGAGCCGCAGGTTTGCATACGCCTCCGGCAGTTGTCGGAATCCTAATTGCTGCAGACGCCACAATGCCCGCTCTTCATGATGGAGTTCTTGGAAGAGGGCGGAAATTTCTTCGGCTTGCTCATCCGTCTCTGTGGGCTGATCGCGAAAGAGTGTACGGAAAATCTGATGTACGGCGTCCATGTGGGAGCGAAGCGTAGACCAGAACACCTCCACCTCGCCCCGCCCTGCCCCAGGAGAAGGTGGAAAGTCGAAAGTCGCCAAGTCGGAAACTGGAATAGCTTCGTCTCCTTCCCGGCTTTCTTGACTTTGCACTTTGTACTTTGCACTTTGCACTTGTTCCGCAAGGCGCAGCCGCCGCGCCAGCGCGCGCACGCCTTCTTCATCATCGGGTATGGTGTGCGTCTGCCGGTCCTGCACGAGCTGCAATTTATGCTCAACCTGGCGGAGGAAGCGGTAGGCATCGCGCAAGGCGTCACGATCCGCTGCTGCGAGATACCGGCACTCCACGAGACGATCCAACGCCGGCAACGTGGTCCGCTCCCGCACGCGCGGATCTTTTCCAGCATGGATTAACTGCAACGCCTGAACGACAAACTCCACTTCACGGATGCCGCCGCGGCCGAGTTTGAC
>DATLYA010000364.1:0-12478 GCA_035575235.1 Candidatus Methylomirabilota bacterium | reverse complement strand
GCCGGCTGCTGTGGATACATGGCGGGTTCGAGGACGCGAAACCGCTCGGCTTTCTGTCGCTGTTCAAGGCTATCGGCTAAATTTGCCTCATCAAGCCGCTTTAAGAGCGACGCGTAGAGATCTCGGGTCACATTGTAATCACGGGTAAGAGCAGCGAATTCCTGTTCACGCCGTGGCGCATTTTCTATGCGCTGCTTATAGACAGCAATCTCTTGCTGAACTTTCGCGAGGGATTCACTGTAACTCTTAATCTCAGCATCGATGGCGGCTTGCTCTATTGCAGCCGAGGATACCTTGGGAGCTTCGACGTTGCTGCTTTCTATAGATGGAGCAGCTTCTGCGCGGCTTTTCTCCTCTTCTTCTAAAGCAGCAATTTGTTGCTTTAGCCGGATAACGTCAGGATGCTTATCAGCAAAACGTAGCTTTAACTCAGCAAGTTGCTTCTTCAAGCTCTCAAGGTGAGCATTCCCGCTAGCGGGAGACCCTATATCGAGCGCCGCCAAGGCGGTATCCATTTCCGCCATCTGCGCCAGGACATTCCGACGCTCCCGGGCTCGATTCAGGTTATCAGACAGAATTTCCATCTGTTTCTGCAGTACCCCCAAGGTACTGAGATTTGCATTCATCTGCTCCGGAAGTTCACCCAGATACTGCCGTTTGTATTCCGCCACCTGTTGTTCTTGCACATCGAGCCGTTTCTTCACCTCAGCCAGCTCGGCGCGCAGAAATTCGCTCGTGCCAAGCGCTTGCTGTTCACGCACCTTGAGATTTTCGTCAATGTAGAATGACGCCAGCGTATTAGCGACTTGCATCACTTTTTGCGGATCTGGATTAGTGAAGCTGATCTCAAAGGCGACCGTGTCCCCCTGTCCTCCCTTCGCGGCAATGTTAATGGCAATGTCCTTACGCATAGCAACCGCGAGCATATCTTCCGGGATCTCCTTCTGTCTGAGATCCTGGTAAAGATCAAACTGTTTCACTAATTGCACGAGCCGCGAACGACTTAAGATCTCTTGACTAATGACTTGCAGACGTCGCTCAACTCCCATAGTCACCGTTGAGCGGACATAATCTTGTGGAATCTGTTGCCCTTCAACGAGAATCAAGGCGCGAGCGGTATAGATATTGGGTAGAACGACCACGAGCCCAATTGTCGCCGACATAATAAGGCCAAACAGCGAGACGGCAATCCACACACGCCGCTTGAGCATCCCGAGTAGAAGTTCAGGAGTAATGCCGTTAGCGAAGGGATTCATAGTTTTTCAGGGAACGATCACCCGGTCGCCCGGGCGTAGCAAAATATCCTGCTTCAGATCCCCTTTAAGAATAGCGTCGTAATCAACAATATATTCAGTGACCTTTTCTCCCACGCGACGTACGATGCGAATGCTATCACGATCTGCGAAGGTCGTGAGCCCCCCGGCCCTGGTTAACAACTGGAGAATTGTATCATTTCCAGTTAACGGATAGGCGCCAGGCTTATTGACCTCGCCAACAAGGAAAATCTCGTTCGAGGCAATTTTTTCCACCCGCACCATAACTGTGGGGCTTGTCACATACTCTTGATATTTCTTCTCCAGAACCTCGCGTAATTGCGCGGTTGTCAGTCCCACCACCTGTATTTCATTGACCAGCGGAAGCGTCACGAAGCCGTCCGGCCGGACGGCGACATTTCCAGATAAAGAGGGCTCTTTCCATACGGAAATGTCGAGTTGATCCCCAGGCCCTATGGTGTAGAACTCATTCGGCGGCTTCGCCGGATCAGGCGCATCGGCGGCCACTTTAAACTCGCTGGTGCGTAATTCTTTCGCGCCACAACCAGCGGCAACACCAGCGCAGAGCAGGCAGAGAACAGAGTAAAGAGCCCTCACTCCAAACCCTGTATACGTTTTGGTGATAGACTGTTCCAAGATCATGCGACTAGATTCAGGGCCTCCGTAGTCCACGTCCACCCGGCATCAGACCACCCGCTGGACCCAAAAGAGACGCGTCTCCTCCTGTAGCAAGACCAAAGCGCGGCCAGAGATCAAAATGCACGGCAAGCGTGATAAAGATTATATTACTATCAATCGTACTGCTACCCAAAACGCCGGTCGCGGCGGCGCCACTGTCCGGCTCCACCCTTTGGTAGCTATACATGACATTTGTAGATAACCAACTCGTTAACCAGTATTGAAGGCCAAGAAACGCTCGCAGCGTTTTAAATTCGGCGTCTTCAGCGTCGAACATGGCGTATTCAGCCCCGACACCCCCCTGTAAACGCTCGGTCAAGTATATTAAAAAGCGGCCAAAGAAGTGCGTAGTAAACGAAGGACCGGAAACGCCGTAACTTCCCGTCAGCCCCCTCCGCACTCCTACGGTCAATTGCATGGTTCTCCAGACTTTAATGACGTCGAGGTTGAACTTGTGCTCGAGACGGAACTTACTGTTGCCACTACCGGATGAAGCGAGCGAAATGCCGGTCGCAGCGCGGACTGTCAACGTGGGCGTTAAACGAATCTCACGCTGACTGAGAAAATCGTCGCCAATGTCGAAATCATGCAGAATATCATTCTTGCCGTCGCGTGACCGCAGGAACGTGATCTGATAACGGGCGCGCAGATTGTGCTGACGCCACCGGCGATAGGTTCCTTCAACGTTCACCGTATGCGCAGTCTCTTTTCCGCCTTGATCAAAAAACCAGATTGTATTCCAACAATATCCGCCGCGGAAACTGGTAATCGGCGAATAGCGGAAACTGGCGTCGCCACTCAATTGATGCTCTAGGCGTTCGCCCCGCGACACCAAGTCCCCATCCTCTAGTCCAGCGCCTCTGTTATCCAGGCCAACACTGTTCCGCTCGCTCCTTATGGAACTGCTGCCGCCACAATTACTTCCTCCTCCACCTAATCCACGAACACCACCAAACCCGCCAAGCCCGCTTACCCCTGCGCCGCCCAATTCACTACCTCCTCCCCCAAGGCCTCCACCTGCACCGCCAACGCCTCCTCCGACGCCACCGACACCGCCTCCAATCCCCCCTCGACTGCCGAAGTCACCAGAGCCGCCGGTACGACTCTCGCTGCGACGCAATAACGCATCTGATATGGTAAACTCCAGCCGTGGCGAATATGGATACAGGTAGCGGCTCTGCATCCAGATATTATCACCAACGTTATTGAGGTCACTATGAGAGGCAAACACTTCGGCCGCTGAGGAAAGATTCATCGTAAACGTCGGTCTTGTTTGCCCTGTCGGCTTATAGGCCAGGCTCAATGCCGGCGTCACTTGAGTGACCAAATCGCTTTTCTTGTCTTCCGAGAAAAAAATATTATCGCTATACAGTTCGCCGGTTGCGATGGAGAATCGACTAGCCCAGCTGGCGTACGCTGGTTCTCTAGCCGCGCTGGTCATCATGAGAGTCAATAGGACAATGAGCAGCAACGCCCGCGGGCCAGAACAAACCTGGATCACGTCTGAAAGTTGTGCGCTCAACAGCTGCATCTCCCTCGACCTCGCTGCGTGCAACCTGTCCCGAGCTTGTCGCAGGGTTCAGAACGAGCCGAGTACAGCAACGATCCACACAGATTCTAGCCTCAAGCCATAAATAATGTCAGGAATCCGCGTGAGAGAAAGTGGCGATTCGCCGCACTGTCTGGGCAACGCGATCAATTTCCTCTTCGGTCCATTGGAAATACTTCGCATCCGGATGGTCCAGGATAAGCGCGTTCTTCATCAGAAACAACAGATTTTTGAGATTAGCCAGTGAATTGTTAATTTCATAGGCGACTAAAGAAGCCATCCGTTTTAGCGCGGCCTGGACTTCTTGATCCCGTAGCGCCTGCTCTTGTTCCTTTCGTTCGGTGATATCGCGCGCCATACAGAGCACCTGCTGCGGCATACCAGCACTATCCCGAGCAAATATGGTGTCTCGATAATGAAACCAACGCCAGGCGCCATTGGCATGCCGAAAGCGATATTCGGTCTCGAATACGTCTCCGTCCGCCATGGTCACGCACTTGCGCATGTGGGTAGCAAATAATGGAAGATCCTCCGGCGACAAGAGCCGCTGCAAAAGAGTCGTCCCCATCTTCTCTATCTCTTCCGGAGAAAACCCAAGCACTGCCGCGACATGCCGGTTAACGTAGACGCACCCATCTTCCGGAAGATCATACAGGAACACCACATCCGGGAGAGTCTCAGCTACTTTACGGAGCAGACTGGTTTTCTGCGTAAGCACATCGCTCGCAGCGGCGCCCTCGGCGCATCGTCCGCCGCAGCAAGGGCCTTCCTGTGACGCCGGCTCTGGTCCTTCTGGCTTTTGCTCTCGTCTAGCCAAGCCATTCCATCGCCCTAGCATGATTCTCCGCACACTGTTCAGACACAGCCGAAGAGAATGGAGAAAACCATTCATTCAAATCACCAGAGATAAATATGACGAGAATCGGACATGAGCAGGAATGTGAGCCTCCGGATAGACGTGAGCTGTCAGGATGGCAAGCGCCTGTTAAGACTAAGCAAAACAATAAACAGGGAGATGCGTAGTGGTAGTCGCCAGCTCTGTCAGCGTCACAGCGGCTGAAAAAAGGTTCTCACATTGCGGAAGGAAGGCAAGATTTTTTGATAAGGCTCCGCCCTATAGAGCACTACACTCTTTTTTCCTTCTCCGTTGTTAATGTTTTCTCTCCTGGGGTAGGGAGAGTCAGGGCTTTTTATAAAGCTCCGCCCTGCGGAGCGTTCAGCTCCGTTTTCTTTTTTCTTTCCTATGTTCCCATTGCCTCCTGTTCCAGACCCACTCTGCTTAAAGTGACAGGAGGCGCAACATAGTTACGCAGACGCTTGTAGAATATGCGTTACTTTACACTCCAACGCAGCAGAGTGAAATAGCACAAATGTGTCATTTTTACAGTTTTCAAACCTGCTTGTGAGCACATCGCCACTTCCTGATCCACCGGCCTCTTCACCCCTCACGCTGTCAGCACTCTCAAGGCTTCAACCGCGCCCACACCTGGTATTCTATTGCAGGTGGTTATCGCTCATTCGTCATTTGAGTGGAGCCCCGCTGTACCCGTTCGTCTTCTCTTATCGTCCCCCGTTCTTCCTCCTTTAAGATACTTACGAAAGCTTCGTACTCAGTCAGGACAGCAGCGGCTTGATGATGCAGTGCGGGCAAGGATGTCTGTACGGAGACGTGCCCGCAAAGTCGCCAAACTGAGCGAAGCATTACTGTGTGTGTTAAATTTTTACAAAAACATTGATCTTGACATTGCCTCCATTGTCTTGGTATAAGCTGGCTCTTGAAGCTACCTGAGAATTTTCTCAGCAAACTTCGCTATCGAGTAGTTTGGTGTTTTACAGTTTCAGAATGTCTTTCCGATATCAGCCCTGAGAGGACAAACCTTGAAGAAGGGTGGGGATGGCGCTTCCTTTTCAGGGGGACACCATCCCTGTAAGGATCACACCGGAGCCCCATCATGTCTAAACGCAGGAAGATCCTTATTGTAGATCGCGACGAGGTATTTTGTAGCACGACGGCCGCTGTGTTGGAGCGAGAAGGGTACGCGTGCGTAAGCTCTCTAAGGGCAGAGGGAGTGATCGAGCAGATTACGCGCGAGGCCTATGATCTCCTCTTAGTGGATATTAGCGAACTTAACCCGCCTTCTTATGTCATGCTTGACGCCTTGTGCGCTCAAGCCAAAGGATTTCCTCTCATTGTAATGACAAGACATCCCTCGCTTGATTCCGCCCTGAGGGCGATTCAATGGCAAGTCAATGCGTATCTCATCAAACCTTTTGAGATCCAGCAACTGCTCACGGAAATTCATAAAGCGCTCACGCAAACGGCCCTGTACAAGTTTGTTCAACAACTGCAACATCAATGGCGGAAGTCTCACGAGGCAACGCAAACCCGAACCGAGACGCGACCTGCGGCCTTTTCGGCCCCTGCTCACCCCGTTGAGGTGCAGCTTACGGCAGCCTCAGACCTCTTTTCGCGCAGCTTCACTGCAGGGCAAAATGCTCTCAGCTTTCGTCCTCCCTTCATAGAGCACGGCTCACGTGTTTCGCCCTCTCTCTCAGGGTGCAGAGAGCAGGCCACGAAAAATGGTCAGATCGACCACTCTACTATTATTCGCCAAGCCCAGGTTGAAAAAAAACCAGGCCGGCTGGAGCCTTCTGATACAGTGCGCGCGCGCTTGCAACTCCTGTCGCAGCGTGAATGGGAAGTAGTGCAGCTGCTGTTGGCGAATCAGCGACCCAAAATGATTGCTCGCACGTTATTCATCAGCCTTCATACCGTACGGAACCACTTACGGTCTATTTTCGACAAACTTGCCGTCCATTCTCAAACCGAGCTACTGGTGTTGCTCGGGCGGTATGCCCATCTTCCGATCCTCCAGGCGGAAACAGACGGTTGTTGAAGAGGTTCCAATCTATGAAGGCCGCAAGAGTGATTTTGTGGACCCAAAACGAACAGTGAGATAATAAACTCCTGTATGGGGCAAAGTGCAAAAGCCCGGACCTGACCGGGCCTTTGCATGTCCGCCGTCCTCTTCGCCTTTCTCCGTCTCTTTGAACCGCGTCCGCGAAAAACTACCCAAGCATTCACTCTTACACTCGTCGCTAGCTATGCCAACGCTGCAACACATATGATCAGCGATTTTCTTAGAATGTGAACTAGAAAATTGCCACTGGTTGACAGGGCGAGCCCGTACTACCAGGGATGCGTAACGGCAGGGCCACAAAGAGAAACTCGCTGCGCTTTTCTTCGGCGCAGGCCGCCACCAGACGTTCGGGGTACGTATTATCGATCAAACACAACCCAAGAAAAGGAATCCCCAGATGGACGCCAAAATCGATCCCCTCATAGCCAACTGGATATTCATCTAACATATCCCATGCGACGCCGGCGACATCATGCTCGCGCAGCCACTCCAGACAGGCGATATGCAGCCCCGGGCGGGCAGCAACAATAGACATGTTCGGGGAAATTGAGGCGGCGACATTGGTCCGCGCAGCCTCATACGCTTCTCGCCCGCTTCGTATCACGACCACATCTCCAGACTCCACCTTGACTCCAGCTCGGGCTGCCGCGGCGTCCAACTCTGGCGGGGTTACTGGGTGCCCGAGTTGGACATAGCCTTCTGGCCGTCCCGCCGCCACATCAAGGAGCACCCCACGCGTGACCACCCCCTCAAACCAGGCATCCAGTGCGCCCCACTGAGCTCCACCAAAACGGACATTGTCGTCAAAGTTGCGGTCGTTATACAGTTTGCCCCGATACTCCACATGACACAGCGCATCCATGTGCGTTACCGTAAGTCCATGATATACCATTCCCACATAATCAACTGCGGCCTTAGAAGCACCGCGTCGGACAGGGCAAAGCATGTGATAATCGAGCGTTGGTTGCGGGGTAAGATCCCGCGCCAGCGAGACGACGCGACCGCGCCGGGCTAAGGCGACGGCAGCCGCCCGCTTCTCGGGGGTAATCAAATTAAGAGTCCCTTTTTGATCATTCTCTCCCCAACGCCCCCAATTATTGAGGCGCGCAAAATAACCCTCAACTTCAGCTTGTGTGGGCGGTCTCCATTCCGGCATAGTTACTCTCCTTTTTATTTTTCCTCCGCAAAAAGGAAATCCAGACAAATCGGCACTATGCCAAAACAAAAGCAGTGTCAATCTTGCAGAACTGGAGCTACAGCAGGACCTGAGGGAGGCACAGCAAGAAGTTGAACGGGATTTGGAAGAGGGCTTGCAGAGCAGCCGGATTATCTGGTAAGGTCGCCCACGACTTCAGGAGAACGGCTGTTCGAAACCTCGTGCGTGCAAATGTCCCCGAACGCGTCGCCACAACGATTATAGGGCATAAAACTTAGAGTGTCTTCGTCCATGCCGATATGGCGTCAATTAGAGATCTTGAGAAAGCAGCGCGCAAGATAGATGCACGGATAGCATCGCAAATAACTACAAGTTTAACGCTAATCTCTCCTTATGCCGCTGAATCACTCCTAAGTCATTGAAATTCCTACGTATGGGCAGGTAGCTCAGTCGGTAGAGCAGAGGACTGAAAATCCTCGTGTCGACGGTTCGATTCCGCCCCTGCCCATTTCATGACCTTTTGCCTATCGAGTATCTATCAAACCTTTCTCTACCTGTTTGTTGGCGCAGGCTCGACGCAGAGACGCGGCGCTTCTCTTCTTATGTTTTTGTGTGAGTTGCGCCCTTTTTTCTTCCTCTTTTCGTCTTGCTTCTGTGCGGCAAACAGGGTAAGGTGCGCCTCCTGGCAAAAAGGATACGGAACCGTAGAGGCGAAGGTCCTGTAACCGAGAGGTTCTGTGGCAAAACAGTTGACCTCTCCTACGGTATCGGGAGCGGACGAACAAGAGTGCGTACACACCGAGGGCCTAAGGAGGAGAGAGGAATGTATAAGGATCGAGAGGAGGGCGTGAAGGAATGGCATGAGACTCTTATACAATTGGCGGCACAACAGGCAGGCCAAATTCACCTGCTGATCCTCGCCCCGTTGTTCACTCTTGCCTTTCTCAGTCTGCTCGTGCATACAGCCAGTTCCGCCATTGATCCAGCGCTGGAGAAACAGAAAGTTACCGAGCAGCTTAAACGCCGGCTCAGCGAACTCCAGCAAGACCCCCTTCCGCCGCCTCCATCGGAAGGTGCATCGGCAGCTCCTGCAGCCCTGCCCCCCTCCGCACGTGGGAGCGCCGGGGGGGATAACACGAACGCCCAAACCGAGACATTCTTCCTTGTAGACAGCTGGCAGGTGAAGGAAGGATGGACAGGACAACATTTCATCCGCTGGTCAGAGCCTAAAGGGGAGGCTGTTCACGCGAGCACTCGTCTCGCTGCGCTTTCGTCTCCAAAGGCGCTCTTTTCTCTAACTTCCTCTCCACCTCAGGGCCGGCCCTTCCTCCGCTTTTCCTGTCGTCAGGCCGCGTCGGACGACCCTTCCGATACCGTAGGGACACAGACTACAGGAATTACTGGTCGCCTGCTGTCCAACGAGCGGCTTCCCATGCCGCTTGCAGAGTCTTTCGCTGAGCGAATTATGCGCTTGGTTATTGCCTTTGAGCACGGGGAGAGCACAACTGACGAGGCCTTTGGGACGGTGGCGGGGGATTTTGACGGGCAAGGCTTATCCTTTGGCCTTCTCCAATGGAATCTGGGTCGCTGTACCCTGCAGCCGCTGCTCCGCGCCTTTCAACGCACAGACCCAGCCCGGTTTGCCAGAAGTTTAGAAGGAGGAACTGAAGTGATTGAGACCCTCATGGCCGCACCGTGCGAAGAGGCCCCGAGGCTGGCGCGGCGACTTCTCCTGGACGAGGAAGGACGCGTGCCAGACCCCTGGGTAGAGCGTTTCCGTTCGTTGGGGCGCGAGCGGGTGTTTCAAGCCATTCAGCTCTCGTCCTTGCGGCCCTCTATCCGAGAGGCTTCTCGTTTGGCGCAGGCCCTGGGCCTCCATTCCGAACGGGCTGTGGCGCTATGTTTTGACATCGTGATTCAGAATGGGGGGATTCCACGCAGCGTACGAGCCCAGTACCTCCACGATGTGCGCAAAGCGACGCGCGAGCTGGGACGAGCGCCCACAGAAGTGGAACGGATGCTGATTTTGGCTAATCGGCAAGCCGAAGCCGCTAAGCCGCAATGGATCAAGACCGTGCGGACGAGAAAGGTAACGATTGCGTGTGGTGAGGGCCGCGTGAACGGTCTGCATTATCGTCTTGACGCCTTAGGGATTACGCTGAGACCTTACCAGCAGAAGGGTTAGCTCCAAATACACGTGGGAATAATCACCGGCGTTCTCGCTTGGCGCAAAACGGCGCAGCATAAATCTCCTCTCGAGCGTCTGCAGACCTCTCGCTTGTCGGATCTCCTTGGGCAAATTTCGCAAACCAGCCGCCGCGCGCGATCAACTCATCCGGCGCGCCTGCCTCAACGATTCTTCCAGCCTCTAGCACGACCACACGGTCGGCGTCTCTCACCATAGAGAGACGATGAGCGATTACCAATGTTGTCCGTCCGCGACGTATGTTATGAAGCGCGTGCTTCACTTCTGCTTCCGTTGCATAATCCAAATTCGCCGTCGCTTCATCCAATATCAGAATACGCGGATCAGACACCAGGACACGCGCGAGTTGCAACCGTTGTCGCTCTCCCACTGACAAGCCGATCCCACCTTCGCCGATTTCGGTACCGAGCCCTTCGGGCAGGCGGTCCAACGTGCGGCCCAGGCCCGCCGCGAGGGCGGCGGCATGGACTGCAGCGTCGGTGGCGGTCGGACGTTTGTAGCGAATATTGTCTGCCAATGTCCCGCGGAAGACCGCGCCATCAGCGGACACGACACTGATGGCCTGGCGTACGGCGGCGGGATCAAGGCTCGCCAGTGGCTGGCCATCGAGGAAAATGGCCCCACTTTGCGGGTCATAGAGACGGAGCAACAAGTCTACCAGGGTGGTCTTCCCTGCGCCTGATGGGCCAACTAAGGCGGTAACGGCGCCTGGCTCTAGCGTTAACGTCACGCCTCGCAGCACCTCGCGTCCCGGCGCATAGCCGAAATGTACATCAACGAACTCCACCCGCCCGGGTCCTGGTGGTAGAGGCGCGCCCAGGCTTTCTTCGCCATCAATGCTAAGAAGACGAAATGCGCGTTGTAGGGAGGCGGCATGTTGCTGCAAGGTATTCGTCACGCTCACAAGAAATTCAATAGGATCGTACAGGCGATCTAAGTACGCCACAAACATTACAACGTCACCAGGCGTGAGCTGACGCTCAAGCACTTTCCAACCCCCAAAGCCGAGGACAAGAGCTTTCCCAAGCTGGGCCAGAAAGGCTTGCCAGAACGCATAGCGGTTCGTCAAGCGGCTGCGCGCTAGATAGGCGGCGTACGCCTGCTGGGAAGCAGAGGCGAGGCGTTCGATCTCCCGTTGCTCCGCGCCGCAGAGCTTCACTGTTTTCACTGCTGTCAAGGCGTCTTGAATCCGCGAGGATACTTGTTCCCAAAGGCCATAATACACAGGCAGATCGGACTCTAGACGTTTTGTCGAGCGCATCACCACAAAGAGGTATGCAGGCAAGGTCGCTAGCGCGACGAGGGTGAGCCGAACGTTTTGGGTGAACATAATGGCGCCAATCCCAACGACGCGAAACACTTCAGGCGCAATATCCTTCGAGAACGCCGTGATGATGGGCGCAATCTGATCAGACTGATCGACCTGTTTGACGAGTGCACCGCTGGCGCGGCGGCTAAAGAAGCCAAGCGGCAGACGGAGGACATGCCCGAATGTAGATTGAATAAGGTCAGCCTCAATGCGATTCGCCACGGCCGTACAGAGATTGTCAGCTGCGAGCGTAAACAAACGAGCACTCAGGCTGGTCAGAAAAAGCAGCCCCACTGCCCAGAGCAACGTCGAAAACATCTGCGTAACTGTGCGTGGAGCAACGTAGTGCCGACGATGGGACTCATGGACACGACGCGCGCCCTGCCGGAGGCGTTGCGTTCCCTGGGACTTGTAATGAGGAGGATTGCTTAGCTGGGGAGAAGAACCTGGCGCCTGGTTGGCCGCACGCTGGACGAAGACGCCTGACACGTCGTTGATCGCGACACGATAAATGAGGGGTTCTACAAGTTCCGCCGCCGTCGCCAGCGCAGCCAACAAGGCAACGGCCGCAAATTGCGCGCGATACGGGGCAGCAAGATGAGCCAGTCGCCAGAGATTCTGCGCCAGCACGCTCATCACTCCTCTACTCCATGCCCGATAGCGCCTAGATAGCTCTCACGCATGTGGGGTCCAAGCGTTGGCGGAGGCTTTTGGTCGTCTGTCGAAGAAACGCAATAAGCAGCAGCACGTCGAGATTATGGAAATCCCGCTTGCTTTTGCGCCGAAAGAAGACACCGGGCGTCAAGATATAATCCACCGCGCAACCGGCAACTTTTTTCGTCAAGGCTCGCGGCGCCAGGCGTATAGCACTGCTCGTTGTGCAGCACGCCGCCTTGTCGCTGACAGGCTTCTTCCGGAGTTTTTGGCGCTGCGGCTTGCCGTTGTACTTCTTTTTGGAAGTCTCTTTTCCACTCTTCTATCTTCTGCTTTGGATATGAGCACGCAGCAAAGCCTGGCGCTGCTGCGACTGCGAGGAGTATGACAACCCACCGCACGGAAGTCTCCTTTCTCCCTTCCTCTCTTACAACCAAGCGAAGCAATCTTGAGCAGCAAAAGAGATTGCTTTGTTGTGCGCAGCTCCTCGCAATGCCATACCTCGCTTGTCTCTCAGAGAGCCGCTGAGACTGACGCATGACGTTTTACGCGCTCAGCTTCGCCACGGCTCAACAAGAATCTTGGCGTGTTGTTCGGGGGAAGCCAGATCGTGAAAGGCTTGCGCCACGCCTTCTACTCCGACTTTTCCGGTAATCAGCGGCTCCGTCGGTATTTTTCCTTCGGCAATATTCCGCAAGGTTTGCGCAAATTCTTCACGGGTGTACCCCAGG
>DATLYA010000363.1:0-5037 GCA_035575235.1 Candidatus Methylomirabilota bacterium | reverse complement strand
TTTGGCGACCATGCCGGAAATTCATCTGCCCGCGCTCACGCGGTTCGTGGACGGCACGGGGCCGATCTTCGCTGGAGATGTGTTTCCCTTCGCTTTTATTACGATCGCCTGTGGGGCGATCTCAGGGTTTCATTCGCTCATTTCTTCAGGAACGACGCCGAAACTGCTGACGAATGAGACCGACGCACAAATGATCGGCTACGGCGCCATGCTTATGGAGTCGTTTGTCGCCATTATGGCGATGATTGCTGCAGCTGCCTTGGAGCCAGGCGTATACTTTGCCATTAACAGCCCTGTTGGCGTGGTGGGGGCTGCAGCGGAGACGGCGACCGCGACGATCACAGGCTGGGGCTTTCCGGTTACGGTTGAGCAAATGCAGACGCTCGCCAACGAGATTGGTGAAAAGACGCTCTTCGCTCGCACAGGCGGCGCGCCGAGTTTGGCCGTCGGCATGGCGCATATCTTTGCTAATTCACTTGGCGGGCGCGCGGTAATGGCGTTATGGTACCACTTTGCCATCATGTTTGAGGCCTTGTTTATTCTGACAACGCTCGACGCCGGCACACGCGTGGGCCGGTTTTTGTTGCAAGACTTGCTCGGACATATTTGGCCCCCCTTAGGGCGCACGAGTTGGTATCCAGGCGTTATTGTCACAAGCGCCCTGATGGTCGGCGCCTGGGGATATTTTCTCTATCAGGGCGTTATTGACCCGCTGGGCGGCATCAACAGTTTGTGGCCGTTGTTTGGCATCGCCAATCAATTACTGGCCGCGATTGCGCTTTGTGTAGTCACGACGATTCTGCTGAAGAACAGCCGCGCGCGCTATGCCTGGATTTCCCTGGCGCCGCTGGCGTGGTTGCTCGCGGTGACGATGACGGCGGGGTATCAAAAGCTTTTTCATCCGCAGGTGCGGATCGGCTTTCTCGCGCATGCCGCCGACTTATCGGCTAAACTTGCGGCAGGGCAAATTCCTGCGGAGAAGATAGCCGAAACCCAAGCCTTGATCTTCAATGATCGCCTGGACGCAGCGGTCACTGGATTGTTCATGGTGCTGGTGTTGGTGATTGTCGCCGAATCGGCGCGGGAATGGATCCGCGTCTTGCGAGGACAGCGCCCCGTACCTGTGGCGGAATACGCAACGGCGGATTAGCTATTGAGCGATTAGCTGATCGAGCCAGGCCTTGAGCAGTATCAGGACAAAAACTGCACTCGCCTGAGTTCTTTCATTATCTTCCTGCTGACGGTTGACCGCTGATTGCGTTCTATCCTCGCCGCAACAGGTCATACCAATAGAAAGCCGTCACGACCAGGGCATGCGTGATTTTCCCTTGGCGCACGAGGTCGGGCAGGCGTTCAACAGGAACTAAGATGACTTCGGTTTCCTCGGTGGTGTCGAAATGGGGCTCAAAGCGCTTTTCCACATTCCGGGCGAGAAACGTGTGGCAACGATTGCTTTGAATCGCAGGATTAGGATGGATAGAGCCGATTTCAATGATGTCGTCAGAGTCGTAGCCGGTTTCTTCTTGCATTTCCCGGCGCGCGGCATGAAGTGGAGAAGGATCATGAGGGTCAACCATGCCGCCAGGAATCTCTAACGTAATGCTGTCTACTCCATGGCGGTACTGATGGATCAATACCGCCTGATCATCTGGAGTGACTGGAATAATGTTGACCCAGTCTCCACTTTCGAGCACGAAGAAATCGTGCTCCCGTCCGTCACGCGGCGAGCGATTACGGTTCTTTTGCAGCGAAAAAATGCGGCACGTATAGATAGTCTCAGAATCGAGGCGTTGCCAGGGTTGGATAGTTTTAGGCAGGTTTTTAGTCATTAGTGATTAGTTATTAGTAGTTAGTGATTAGTTATTAGTAGTTAGTAATTAGTTAGTAATGAGTTGCTAGTTTTTCAACTCTCTCATTTCTTCTCTAACACTAAACACTAAAAACTGATAACTAAAAACTGCAAGTTAAAACAGCCGTCGGTACTCAATTGCCGGGCAGCGATCCATGACTACCGTGAGTCCGGCATCCTTAGCCTTACGCGCCGCAGGCTCGTTGATCACATCGAGTTGCAGCCAGAGTATCTTTGCGCCAACGGCAATCGCATCGTCGGCAATTTGATCGACAAACTCGGGCCGGCGGAAGACATCAACCATGTCCACCTTCTCGGGAATGTCGCGCACGGATGCGTAGCATTGCTCACCAAGAATCGTTTTACTGGTCGGATTGACCGGAATGACGCGATGCCCTTTGGCCTTAAGTAACGCCGCGATGCGGTGGCTATCGCGGTCTGGATCAGGCGAACAACCAACGACGGCAATGGTTTTGGGAGTGGCAAGAATATCGCGAATGACCGTGTCCGAAGGATTTTCAAAAGCGCTCATGCGATAGTCTTAGCAGATTGTCAAAGGATTTTTCCAGACAGCGCTTGATCTCGATCAGGCACGCGCGGAACACTTCTTCACCTTGCATGGCGGGATCGTTGATATCTCCCTCTTCTCCGGCGAATTCCTTCAACGTGAACACTCGCTTGCCCTCGGCCTCCGGATACGCGTCCAGCATGCGCTTCTGCTCTTGCGTCATAGCCAGGATGAGATCGGCTTGGGCGATGAGATGACGATGCCGTTTGAGATCGATCGACGCCCAGTCATTCTCTTTGAGATGCACGCCGTGTTCGCGCAGCACCATCCGCGCATCCAGCGAAGGAATCATATTGTCGCGCGCATAGATGGCAATGCCGCCAGAGCGGACGCGAATGTGGTCTACTCCGCGTTCCGTCAGCAGTCGTTTCAAAAGCGTATGCGCCATGACGCTCCGGCTGGTGTTCGCGTGACAGATAATAAGGACGTGGAATAAATTTTGCGGAATCACTCGGGCTTTCTACTCAGAAGACGAATGGGCGGGTGGAGAGAGGTCTCACTACCGCCTCCCCCTCTCCGGCCCCTCATACGATGCCATCCCCCCACCCATAAGGCGGCAAGCGCAACGCTTGCCGGGGGTATGGCTATGATCTAAGAGCGCGGAACACTTCCGCCATGGTTTCTTTCTTGGTTACGCCTTTGGCGAGTTCAACTTTAATTTTTGCGCCGAGGTCGGCTGGATCCCAGTAGCCTTTTTTGCTGACGGTTGCGGCGGTATGCCACCCTTGCATGAGCCACACCGTGCCGCCGCCTACACGGAACACTTCGCCGTGCACATTGGCCGCGTCATCGCTTGCGAGCCACACCACCAACGGCGCGACGTGTTTGGGGTCAAAAATGTCAAATTCACCTTCTTTCACAGTCATGGCCGCAGCGGTCTGCGGCGTTGCATCAACTGTCAGGCGGGTGCGCGCCACCGGCGCAATCGCATTCGCAGTGACGCCGTATTTCTGCATTTCCGCGTCCACTACGATCGCGAGCGTCGCGACCGCGGCTTTGGCGGGGCCGTAATTAGGTTGGCCGATGTTGCCCAGCAACCCGGAGTCCGACGAGGTATTAATCACACGGCCATTGAGCACGTTGCCGAGTTTGTGTTGCTCGCGCCAATATTCACAGGCGTGACGGGTGCAATTGAAAGTGCCCTTCATGTGCACGGCGATCACGGCGTCCCACTCTTCTTCGGACATGTTGAAAATCATGCGGTCGCGCAGGATGCCTGCATTATTCACCAGGATGTTCAACTTCCCAAAAGTGTCGAGCGCGCACTGAATAATGCGCTTTGCGGCTTTGAAATCCGCAACGTTCTCATAATTCGCCACTGCCTCGCCGCCTGCCGCTTTGATTTCGTCAACAACTTGCTGAGCCGGACGCGTATCCGCGCCGGTGCCGTCGAAATGTCCGCCAAGGTCATTGACCACGACTTTCGCTCCTTGCTGTGCGAGCAATAGAGCTTCTTCCCGTCCGATGCCGCGGCCAGCGCCAGTGACGATCGCGACTTTCCCATCGAGCAGCATACTACGTTCTCCTTCTTGTATTCACCGACGTGAGGCAACGCCTCCTCACCCGGTGAAATAGTGCCGTTCTTTTCCTTCCATACGGAAGAGCCAGAGGAGGTATAGCTTTCCGCTCCATAAAAGAAAAGGGGGGAAGAGCATCTCTCTTCCCCCCTTGAGTAGGCATAAATTCCTTGTGGGCTCAGGCGTCGAAATACAGCGCAAATTCGTACGGATGGGGACGTAAGCGTAACGGATCGAGTTCTTTTGTCCGTTTGTATTCCAGCCAGGTTTGAATCACGTCTTCAGTAAACACATCCCCCTTCAACAAAAAGGCATGGTCTTTTTCCAGCGCCTGTAACGCACCTTCCAGCGAGCCGGGTACGGAAGGCACGTGGGCCAGTTCTTCCGGCGTCAGGGCGTAGATGTCTTTGTCTAACGGATCGCCAGGATTGAGCTTGCGCTCGACGCCGTCGAGACCAGCCATAAGCATGGCGGCAAAGGCGAGATAGCCATTACAGGACGGATCAGGAAAGCGCACCTCGATGCGTTTCGCTTTTGGGCTGGCGGAATACATGGGAATACGAACTGAAGCCGAACGATTGCGGGAGGAATAGGCCAGATTAACCGGCGCCTCAAACCCCGGCACTAACCGGCGGTAGGAGTTCGCCGTCGGCGCCACAATCGCGCACAACGCCGGGGCGTGCGTAAGAATGCCGGCAATGTAGTGCATGGCGAATTCGCTCAGGCCGCCATAACCGTCACCGGCAAATAAGGGTTTCTCGCCTTTCCATACCGATTGATGGGTATGCATGCCGGACCCGTTGTCGCCGAAGATCGGTTTCGGCATAAAGGTGGCTGTTTTCCCATGCTTTCTGGCGACATTTTTGACAATGTATTTGTACCATTGCAAGGCGTCGGCCATTTTCACCAGCGGCAGGAAGCGCATGTCAATTTCGGCCTGCCCGGCCGTCGCCACCTCGTGGTGATGTTTCTCAACACGGATTCCCACTTTCTCCATGAGCTGGATCATTTCGGTGCGGATGTCTTGCTGGGAATCAATGGGCGGCACCGGGAAGTAGCCTTCTTTGTAGCGGGGTTTGTAGCCAAGATTGGGCCCCTCGCTC
>DATLYA010000362.1:0-12566 GCA_035575235.1 Candidatus Methylomirabilota bacterium | reverse complement strand
CGGCAGCCGCGAGTTGATTGCCTGGCTCATCAACCGGGCGCGCAGTTTTATTTACACGACCGGAGTACCCCCGGCGGTCGCCGCGTCAGCCCTGGCCGCGCTCGATCTCGTCGCACGGGAACCGGAACGCCGCCAACAGCTTTGGGAGAACGCGGCTTTTCTTCGACAAGGCTTGGCGACGCTGGGATACAAAATCGGACCCACGCAGTCGCCGATTCTTCCCGTTCTCGTCGGCGACGCGCAACCTACTATGGCGCTCGCGGACGCCCTGCTGCAGCGCGGCGTCTTTGCACACGGCATCCGTCCGCCGACTGTGCCGGCAGGCACGTCGCGCCTGCGCGTGACGCCGATGGCGACGCACTCCCGCGCTCAATTGACGCGCGCTCTGGAAATGTTCGCCGCCGCCGGAAAGGAGCTCGGCATTCTCGCATGACTATCGCCTACTCCCAGCTCAAGGCGTGGGACCACGCCTACCTCTGGCATCCGTTTACACAAATGCAAGACTGGCTGGCCGAGGATCCGCTCATTATCGCCAGTGGCGAGGGAAATTATCTTATCGACGTGCAGGGCAAGAAATACCTGGACGGCGTTTCCTCTCTGTGGTGTAACGTGCACGGCCACAACCACCCGGAGCTCAACGCCGCGATCACGGCCCAGCTCTCGCGGATTGCACACTCAACACTGTTGGGCTTAGCCAATATTCCTTCCATTCTCTTAGCCCAAAAACTCGTCGAACTTGCCCCTGCCGGCCTGACACGAGTGTTTTACTCTGACGCCGGGGCTACGGCGGTCGAGATCGCGCTCAAACTTGCCTTCCAGTATTGGCAGCTTAAGGGCGTCGCTAGCAAAGTCAAGTTTGCCTCGCTCGTCGAGGCCTATCATGGCGACACCCTGGGCGCCATGGGCGTCGGCTACTCGGAGGTCTTTCATCACTATTATCGTCCCCTGCTGGCCGACGCATTTCGTCTCACCCCGCCGCACTGTTTTCGTTTCTTCCAGGGCATGAGTGAAGCAGACGCCCTTGCCGCGGCGGTGCGCGAAGCACGCACCGTATTATCTCAACATAAACAAGAAATCGCCGCGCTTATTGTCGAACCGCTCATGCAAGGAGCAGCGGGCATGTGGGCGCAGCCCATCGCCTATGTGCAGGCGCTGAGGGAAATCACGACTGCATGTGATATCTTGTTGATCTGCGATGAAGTGGCCACCGGCTTTGGCCGCACCGGCCGCATGTTTGCCTGTGAACACGCGAATATCAGTCCAGACGTGTTGTGCGTTGCGAAAGGGCTCACTGGAGGGTATCTGCCGTTAGCTGCGACCTTAACCAGCGAAGAGATATTCTCCGCCTTTCTGGCGCCCTATGAAGACTTCAAAACCTTCTTTCATGGGCACACCTACACTGGGAATCCGTTGGGCTGTGCGGCGGCTTTGGCCAGCCTGGCCGTGTTCGAGCACGAGCAGGTGCTCGACAAACTGGCAGTGAAGATCGCCTTGCTCACGGAGCGGTTGCACACCGAGTTCACGTCGCTCGCGCACGTGGCCGACATTCGCCAGTGGGGCATGATGGTTGGGATTGAACTGATGCGCGACCCTGCACGCAAGGTTCCGTATGCAGCGGCGGAGAAGATCGGGATCCACGTCATCAAAGAAGCCCGCAAACACGGAGTGATCATTCGCCCCCTCGGGAATGTGATCGTGCTCATGCCTCCGCTGAGCATCTCCTTGGAGGAACTCACCCGGCTGCTCGATGTCGTGCGCGCCG
Source organism: Candidatus Methylomirabilota bacterium (assembly GCA_035575235.1). Lineage (GTDB taxonomy): Bacteria > Desulfobacterota > Binatia > Bin18 > Bin18 > SYOC01. The sequence continues at coordinate 10,804 of DATLYA010000362.1, read as the reverse complement.
CTATCATTACTGTCACCGAAGACTCATGCACGGCATTGTAATTACCGGGACAGATACCGGAGTCGGCAAAACCGTCGTCGGCTGCGGCCTCGCCGCAGCCCTGACCGCGCAGGGGAGACGCGTCGGCGTGCTGAAACCCGCCGAGACTGGGTGCGTCTGTCGCGACGGCGAACTGTATGCAGAGGATGCGATGCGGCTAGCCGCCTTCGCACGCAGTTCTCTGTCGCGTGATCAGGTCTGTCCGTACCGTTTCGCGCCTCCTGTGGCGCCGAGCGTGGCCGCGGAATTGGCAGGCGTCGCGATTGAGCCGCAGCGAATTGCCGCAGTGTTTGAGCAGACGGCTGCATGCCATGATTTCACTATTGTTGAAGGAGCCGGCGGGTTGCTCGTGCCGTTGCACGGTCGCTACACGTTCGCTGATTTGACGCGCGACCTTCGTCTCCCATTGTTAGTCGTTGTAGGGTCAAAGCTCGGAGCGCTCAACCATACGCTGCTGACTCTGCACTGCGCCCAGACCCGGTCTATCCCTCTCGTCGGGTATATTCTTAATCATCCTGCTCCTGCCTCAGATATCGCTATTCAAACGAACGCTCGCACCCTTGCTCACTTAACGGATGTCCCCTGCATTGGCGCTCTTCCCTTTCTTTCTCTCAGCGGCGACGTTGAGCGCGACCGCACGCTCTTCTGCGAGGTGTTCCCGAGCGCAGTTGATCTCGCTGCAGTGCTGCGATAGAGAGCGAAGCTCACCGAAAAAACCGCATCAACTCTTGTGTATGGAGGAGACAGCAAATGAATGACTTTTCGCATCTCGCGCAACAATCGCTCACCGGGGCTGCGCTGTCCCGTGAAGAGGCGCGCGCCGTGCTGCAAAGCGCAGATGAGCATTTGCCTGACTTGCTGCAGGCGGCGCTTACGGTGCGCGAACGGTTTTGGGGGAGAAAGGTGAAAATCTGTCTCTTACAGAATGCGCGGAGCGGCCTCTGTCCCGAAGACTGCCATTACTGTTCGCAGTCGGTGATTTCCACCGCCTCGATCAACAAATACCGCTTACTGCCTACCGAGCAATTGCTGGCTGGCGCACGCAAAGCGGTCGAGTCCGGCGCGCGGCGCTATTGCATGGTCACAAGCGGGCGGGGACCGACTGCGAGAGATATTGAACACCTGAGCGCGGCCGTGCGGGCAATCAAGAGCGAATTCCCCGATCTGGAGATTTGCTTGTCGCTGGGCTTAATGAGCGAAGCGCAAGCTCGCGCCCTGAAAGAAGCCGGCGTAGGGTGGATCAACCATAACTTAAACACCAGCCGACGTTTCTACCCGGAAATTTGTACGACTCATACTTATGATGACCGGGTCGAGACCGTGCGCAATGTCAAGCGCGCCGGTCTCTCCACGTGCTGCGGCGGCATCATCGGCATGGGAGAAAACGACGAGGATATTCTCGATCTGGCGTATGCGGCGCGAGAGCTGGAGATCGACTCCATCCCTGTCAACTTTCTCTATCCTATCGCCGGCACGCCGCTTGGGGAACGACGCGATTTTTTGCCGACAAAGGGATTAAAAACGCTCTGTCTCATGCGTTTCCTTAACCCGCGCAGTGAGATCCGCATGGCGGCGGGAAGGGAGCTATACCTGGGGTCCTGGGGCGGACTAGCGCTCTATCCAGCCAATTCCATTTTTGTTGAGGGGTATTTGACCACGCCAGGACAACAAGCGCAGGCGGCGCGGAAGCTCGTCGAGGAGGCGGGGTTCGAAGTCCAGGAGTGAACACGAGGCAAAACGAACTCTGAGGGCGTCACCCTTGGGCTGCCCCTTCATCTTGCAAGTCAAGGCGCGCTATGACATAGACAAGTCACGATACGAGAGCAGCAGATCTCCGAACGATCATACAAAGGAGGACCCTATGGCGACCAAGAACACGGAGGCGTTATTGCAGGAAGTGATCGATCGAGAAGCAATCCGCAGCCTTCCTTTGCGTTATTGTCACTGTGTGTGGCAAAAAGATCTGGATGGGTATGTCAATCTTTTTACAGACGATGGCGCGATGTCAACTAACGACCCGAGCCTACCGCGGGCGCAGGGACGCGACGCGCTGCGCAAAATGATCGGCGAGGGCTTGGATACGATGAAACCCCGGCCCTTCATTCATAATCATGTGATTGAGCTGCTCGGGCCGGACCGGGCAAAAGGGACGTGTTATGTGGAGGTGCGCTTGCTGCGAGACGGCAAGAAGTGGCTCATGTCGGGGTGGTACAATGATGAATACGCGAAGGTGGGGGGAGAGTGGAAGTTTAAATCACGCCAAATCACCGTCGACTCATTTGCGCCGATGAGCGAGAGCTAAAGTAAAAAAGAGGATGCGTCCCAAGAAGAGCAGCGCCCGAAGTCCTGCGGATCACTGGGGGGGTGGGACAGCCCTCCGGTTATACTTTTGATGCCTGATCTAACCTGCCCCATACCACATGGCCTTGGGTCGTGTGGTTTGCTATAGCCTGAGCGACAGCGCCGCCCCGATTTCTAATTTGCCTGCAGACGCCATAGAAAGGACTTTACGGTTTTCCCCTTCTTGGCGCAGCATCCGCTTTCACTTCTTTTGTGGCTCGTTCTGATCGGTCTTTCTTACTCGCTAGACCTATCTACCGGCGCTCCATCGACGACGAACAACTCGGCTTAGCAGGAAAATCCACTATGCTGTAGCGAAAAAATCACGCCTCGTTGTTGCTATTCTCCCTTATTATTCGCTTCCCTCCCCTTTTGGCCGACGACCGAAAGGGGTTTCCCTCCCAGCTCGATTTTGTTCCCCTCGTGCAGGCCCTACTTTGGCAGACAAGGGACAGCACCCCTCAGCTTCCTGTCGAGTCAACAAAAGCTCAAAGAAACCACCACGCGGGATAAGCAAGCTACTGTACCTCCTATCCCCTAGAACCGGCGCTGGCGATTGCGCCGGAGAGTTCACGATTGCCCTGCACTATCAGTAATCCAGCGGGAGCTGGGAGTGATGAGAACACCGTGGTGAGCTAACAGTTCCCCTGCAAGCAGTTTTCTACCCGCGCCGGAGCTCATAGAAATCGCGAGTGTTGTGGGTAATCAACGCCGTGCTCAATGGTACGACGTGCTCCCGCTAATCCATAGGCTTGGGCAGCCAGGACTACAGCATATGCGCTTGCTCGGACACGATAGCCAGTGACTCCCTATACTGACGCGCCTGTCCACTTCAGCATAGGTGCAATTTGTTAAGAGAGTTAGTCGTGTTACTTCGCGAGCTTTCCTTGCATGAATTATTTGCTGGCAAATAACTGAGGGAATTGGCGTAGCTCCTTATCTCGTTTTCTCAAAGATGGCAGAATTATTTCCTCTTTTCCCTATGAGATTATAGACAAAATATAAGCTAATGATAGAGTTTTCTTCACTTTAGTTTTCACCAATGAGGCGTAAAAATGCCACACGTCATTAGCGTGGTCAATCAGAAAGGTGGTGTAGGCAAAACAACGACTGTTGTTAACCTCTCAGCAGCTCTCTCTAGACTGGGATATCCTGTGCTCGTCGTCGATTTAGATCCGCAGGCTAATGCCTCCCATACGCTTGGATTAACAGATCCTTATGAGGTAAAGACCACGGTTGCAACTGTTATGTTAGACAGATCTGACCATGTTGCTCCATGGTATGAGACCATAGAAGAGAACGTACAGCTATTATACGGGCATGTTCAGCTCACGAAAGTAGAGCGCGAGTTACTACGTATTAGTATGACCATGCCAGCTCTAGTGTTGCGCAAGCGCCTCTCTCGTATGGCGCTGGCGGAAGACCACATCGTCCTGCTTGATTGCCCGCCTAGCCTTTCACTTCTTACGGTGAATGCGCTTGTGGCGTCGGACTATTGCATTATTCCCATGGAGTCGGGAAGCAAATATTCGCTGGATGGCTATGAGGACTTAGAAGAGCTCATTCGTGACGCCAGGGACGTCAATCCTAACCTCGACATCCTTGGAGTGCTTATTACCAAGCACGACGGTCGGAAAAACGTCTGTAAAGCTATGAAGCTGGCGATTGAGAAACGTTTCCGTGACCGGGTTTTCGCCACCACGATTGTGAGCGCGGCCAAAATTCAAGAAGCCGAGACTCTGAAGAAAACAGTTTTTCAGGTAGACCGCCAGAGCACGGGGGCGCGCGACTTCATGGAGCTTGGCAGGGAAGTTTTATCAAGACTCAAACTCGCCCCTGTCCGTACTTTGGATGATAGTGAGAACGCAGAGGCTGGAGTTGAGGGCAAAACGGAATTAAAAGCGGTTGAGTCGACTCATGGCCAGGCAAGCTAAGAATCAGAAATCCGCTCGTTTAAAAGAGCTTGAAGACGTGTTTGAACGTCGCACACGTCGGTTTTCTCCATTTGAAGTACTTGGCCTCAAGGATGAGAGCAAGGACGGAGAGAAGCAAGACAGAGAACTTCCACCAGCATCTCCTTTTCTGCCTGTAGGGGAGAAAGAAAACTCAGAAAAATCTTCAAGACCCATGGGGGGGTCAGACCCACCCACCCATGGGTCTTCCGGACCCGGCCCTGGGGTGGGTAGACCCACTATAGTAGTAGTAGATAATATATATACTACTACTACCAAGATTCCGCCCATGGGGGGGTCAGACCCACCCACCCCTGGGTCTCCTTTTATTTCTCCTTTCTATTCGCCGGACACGCAAACCCAGGCTCCAACCTCTACCCAGGAACACCTTACAACCCAGGCAGATACTGTGGCGAGATCAAGCGAGTCCGCTATGCCTGGCGTCCCTTTCGCCATGGCGAACGTGGTGGCGGCGACTCAAGCAGGGGCTCAACTGGGTCCAAAGGCGCGCAAAGTGCTTGCGTACCTGAACACCATCAGATCATTAGAACATGAAGCATACACGGTTCCCGTTGGATATGGGCAAATCAGCGCTCAGGTGGGAGTCGACTCTGATTATCTTCGACGAAAAGCGCTTCCCAAGCTTGCCATGCTGGGCTTCATCGCGATCGCCAGAAAGAGCCTCGAAGGCACGATCTATTATCTTCCCCATGACAGGGAGTATATCACCGCTGTTACAGGTGAATCGCTTCCCATGACTACAGCGTCGCCCTTAAAGACCATCATATCTGTCGCTAAAGAGGCCTCAAATGCATCTTCCTGGCCGGAATGGATTGACAAGGAACAATGGGGATGGCTGTCTCAGGAAACTATCCAGCGTCTTGTACAAAAAGCTGGCTCTGAGGCGCAAGCCCGAGAGAAACTGGATATTATTATCTACAACGAAACACATGGGGCCCTCTCCCAACGCGTGCGTAATCGGAGGTCTGTTCTGGCGCACTATCTTTCATCGCCTCAAGCTGAGATCTGGCCCAATGATGACGGGTTTGAGACATTAACGATGAAACAGGCCCGGTCAGAACGGGAGCAAGCCAAAAAAGAAAAAGCTCTAGTGGAACAGGCGCTCAGGGCCAAAAGAGAAGCGCAAAAAGCTCGATTTTTCGCTTCCCTGTCTGATTCCCAGCTCCAGTGGATCAAACAAGAGGCGAAACGCACCGTTGATATGCGCCCGGAAGCAAAGCTGGTCTCGTCACGATTTCCTTTGTATAAGGCGGAAGAGGACCGGCTATTAGAAGAGTGGATGGAGCGGGTAGAGTATGGCGAGACGGTTCCTTCGCTTCGGCTTAAACACGATTAGCGCGTTGGAGGGCAGGGCGCGCCAACGTTCCACAGTTTCACGGTTACTCTCAAAGCTTTCTCTTTCCCTGGGTTTTGGTTTTCCTCCCAAACCATGCTAGCAGCACTGCTAACAGTCGCCAATGTGGGGGCATTTAGGGCCGCCGCACAATCAGTGTCGCGCCGTGAGCAAAATCGCGCACTTACCAAGGCTGAACGTTACCATAAGCAAATATTATCGGACGTAGTAGTGGTCGAAGGATTTTGCCCCGTCAAAGTGACGTGTCATGAACACTAGGGTTCGAAAATAGCGCAGATGACATTCGCCCCGTGTTCGATCGATAGAGGTGCTGGCGTACGGTGGATAATTGTCATTTGAGTGATGTGAGTGATGAGTTGGACATGCTCCTGCCGGTCACATAGCGACCGGCAGGAGCGCCAGATGCTAAGGAGTTCCTTAGTCTCTTTTCTAATCAACAAACCGTACGAGCATACGCCCATGCCGGATTTGATCCTGCTTGATCTCAATATTCCGCGCGTGCACGGACATGATGTCCTCGCCGCACTGCGCCATCTCGGGCTGCATCATATTCCGGTGGTGATTCTGAGCAGTTCCAGCGACGACGCCGATATCCGCAAAGCCTATGCGCTGTGCGCCAACGCCTATGTGGAGAAGCCGATGACCAAGGAGATGAGCGCTATTCGCCGTCGGCCGCTCAGCGTAGCGTATTGTACAGCTGTTCTCGATGTGCAACACTTCGCCCTGTGGAACTCTTGTGACCATGCCTTCGCGACGCGGCTGCATTATGATAACGCCTCGCTACGGGATATGGCCCGAGGTGCGCAGGTTCCTACTGCGAAAATAATGCAGGATGCCCCTGAGGAAGACATCTTAGTCGAAAAGGAGGATTGACGTGATGAGTGCAGCCGTACTGCCATCCACATCGACTGGAATCCCGACTCCCGCAGAACTGGGCTTCGACCCTGCCGAGCTGCGGAAGAAGTACGCCGAGGAGCGCGCCAAGCGCCTCCGCCCGGACGGGAACAACCAATACCAAGAAATCGCCGGCAAATTTGCGCACTACAACACTGATCCCTACGTCAAGCCGGGCTTTACGCGCCTTGCACTGCACGAAGAGCTTGATGTGGTGATAGTCGGCGGCGGCTTTGGCGGCCTGCTGGCGGCGGCGCGGCTACAAAAGGCTGGGGTCACCAACCTTCGCCTCATCGAGAAGGCCGGGGATTTTGGCGGCACCTGGTACTGGAACCGCTATCCTGGGGCGCAATGTGACATTGAATCCTATGTGTATTTGCCGCTGCTGGAAGAGACGGGCTATATCCCGAAGGAAAAGTACTCGTTTGCGCCAGAGATCCTTGAGCACGCTCAGCGCATCGGCAAGCACTTCCACCTCTACGAAAAAGCCTGCTTCCAAACACAGATCAAAGAGGCGCGCTGGGATGAGGAGGCCGGGCGCTGGACCGTGAGCACGGATCGGGGCGATGTGTTTCAGGCGCGTTTTGTGATTATGTCCAGTGGCCCCTTGAACCGGCCCAAGCTGCCCGCCATCCCTGGCATCGAGAACTTCAAAGGCCATACCTTCCACACCAGTCGCTGGGACTACGACTACACAGGCGGCGACACCACGGGCAATTTGTACAAACTGCACGATAAACGCGTGGGCATCATTGGGACCGGGGCTACGGCGATTCAGTGTGTGCCTCATCTCGGCGAGCACGCCAAGCAACTCTATGTCTTCCAACGCACGCCGTCTTCTGTGGATGAACGCGGCAACAAGCCGACCGATCCCGAATGGGTGAAGACGCTTCAGCCGGGTTGGCAGGATCACCGGAACACCAATTTCTGCGCCATTTTGTCCGGACGCCCCGTCGAGGAAGATCTGGTGGGCGACAAGTGGACGAGCCTCTTTAAAAATCTCGCCAAGCTGCTCGCGGGCAAGGAGCACTCGGATCTTTCCGACGAAGCGATGGCGTACCTATCGGAGGTCGCCGACTTCCAGAAGATGAACGAGATTCGCGCGCGTGTGTCTGCGATCGTGCGTGATCCGGAGACAGCCGAGGCGCTCAAGCCGTGGTACGGGCAATGGTGCAAGCGGCCGACCTTTAATGACGACTACCTTCCCACCTTTAACCGGCCTAACGTCAAACTGGTGGACACCAAGGGGAAAGGCGTCGAGCGTGTGACCGAACATGGGGTGGTGGTGAACGGCGTCGAGTACGAGGTAGACTGCCTGATTTTCGCCACCGGCTTCGAGGTCGGAACGGCGTATACGCGGCGCGCCGAGTTCGAGGTGTACGGACGCAACGGGGTGTCTCTCTCCGAGTACTGGGCGAAGGGAATGAAGACGTTCCACGGCTTCCTGAGTCACGGCTTCCCGAACCTCTTTCATATGGGCCTGACCCAGACCGGCCTGGCGCCAAACTTCACCTATATGCTGAACGGGCAGGCCACCCACATCGCCCATCTTATCACACAAGTGAGCGCCCGCGCAGCGAAGACTGTGGAACCTACCCCCGAGGCTGAGGCCGAGTGGGTGCAATTGGTGACCAGACCAACCTTCATGAGCGCGTACCAGGACGTTTGCACGCCGGGATACTACAACGGTGAAGGGCAACGGGATGGCCAGGGCTTCCTTGAGGCTCAATACCCTGAAGGCGCGGTGGCTTTTTACGAAATGCTCGCCCACTGGAGGGAACAGGGTAACCTTGAAGGGCTTATCGTTGCATAAATCGGGGAGGGCATGGAGGGCTCAGTCCGTTTGGATAAGAAAGAGCAAGAGAAGTGTTGCGTCTGGGAAGGACTGACGCTGCGAACCTTTGAGGAGTGGGAGCGATGCCTTGGCTTGGCTGTGCGCGACAAGGAATAATTTGTCAAAGAAATCTATCTGTGACCGCGGCGCACCCCCGGGCGACTGCCGCGCATCGCTGCCGCCTCGCCCCGAGAAGACATGTGAGAAATCACAGCCGGTGATTATTACCCGTTGTTTGTCTACGAGGCTGACCCGGATAAAGATGCTGAGCTCGTTTACCCCTGGTTTCTGAACGGGCAGGAGGTTGCACAGGGACAACAGTGGGGGTTGCACATGTCTGCAACGCCGTTATCTGCTCCTGAGCAGCAGGTCAGGGTGGAAGTTGCGGACAAAGGAGGCTTAAGGGATCAGAGGACATGGAATATTGTCCCCCATATCTCCCCTATGCGTTCACCTACGCTCGGTGGAACGGAAGCCCGGATTTGACTGGCAGCCTACCAACGGGCGCGGGAAAGCAGAAACATTGATGAGCTGGTCGAGCTTGGGGCGGTGTCCGAACAGAAGGTCTCCGACACTGAATTTGTCGTCCGCCGCGGAAAAGGTCCGTTCGGTGATGTGCAAGCCGTCATCAATGAATTGACCTGCTCAGCCAGACTCCGGGCCTCTGCGTGAGGGAGCACTTCAACGAGAAGCAGCACCGCGACTACCAACTGAAAGAGAGCGCTCCGTACTTTCATGATGCCTCCTTCGCGATGCCGAGGGATTGGCTGAGGACGTCTGGAATACAACGGCGCTACTCGACACCCTAGGGCTGTATACCACTGAGGCGTTCCAGAAAAACCGCGAAGCCCTCATCACCCGCCAACAACAAGAACTGCTGGAACTCTCTGCCCCGGTGGTACAACTCTGGCAAGGTGTTCTCGCCCTGCCGCTGATCGGCGCGCTGGACAGCGCGCGCACAGGTGGTGATGGAAAACCTGCTGCAGCGGATTGTGGAGACCGGCTCGTCCATCGCCATCACTGACATTACCGGCGTGCCCATGGTTGATACGCTGGTCGCACAACATTTGTGAAAGACCGTCGCCGCCGCCCGACTCATGGGGGCGGAGTGCATTATTAGTGGCATCCGCCCGCAAATCGCCCAGACGATTGTTCACTGTCTCGTTCTGGGAGGGTGGAAGCCCTCGCCTTCAGGTGAGGGCTTTAGGAGGCTTGCGGTAGGATGGGGGGCATGCGCACCTGCCGTCGAGCCGCCCCTACCGTTTATGAGTTGCACTCCCATTGCGTTTTCACCACCAAGTACCGCAAGCCGGTCTTACGGGGGACATCGCCGTGGAGGTCCGGGACTTGATCCGCCAGATCTGTCGAGGCAACGACATCGAGATTCTGGCCGGCCACGTGCGTCCCGACCACGGCCACCTGCGGCTGAGTGTGCCACCGCATCTGGCTCCGAGTCGGGTGAGGCAGGCCATTCAGGGCAAGACCTCGCACGTGCTGGGTCAAGTCCTCTCGTTCCTGTAAACAAGTCAGGCAGCAGACGCAGCGCTCCTGCGGGGTTGCGGGGCGGTGGGGGCAGACGCCACCGTGAGCTCCTCCAAGTGCCGCTGTCGCCGTACGCTGCGAATCTGATGTTGCTCAAAGGTGCTAAAGCATTTCTTGCCCCAGCGCTCACTGACGCGGATCAACCCGGCGAACACCAGTTTCACCACACTCCCTTCGTCCCACAAATGGGGAATCACCTTGGTGCGCCGGCGTTCCTCTTCAACCGCCCGTTCCGCCAAGTTCGAGGTGCGCACATACTGCTGATGGCGTTGGGGGACGGAGCGGTGGTTGAGCGAAGCGTCGGCGTCGTCCAAAAGGCAGCGGCAGGCTTCGGGAAAATCACGTTGGTAACGATTGACAATCAGCTGGCGGCGGCGCTCAGCTTCAGCCACCGAAGGCGCATCGCGCATATCGACCACCAGCTGCTTAAATTCGGGCCACGCTTGCGGGGGAATCTTCTGTTGGAGATTCTGCATGTTAGGAAACCAGCAGCGGGGCCGCAGCGCTGTGGGCCAGATCGCAGCGAGGGCCTTTGTCAGCCCTGCGGCGCCGTCCGTCGTGATCGTTACCGGCGTCTGCAGCCCGCGCTTGACCAGGTCCCGCACCACCTCCAGAGACAACTCTCCTAGCTTTCACTGTTTGCCGTGGACAGAGTCAGGAGCCCTTTGCGCCCATCCACGCAAATCGCCCACACACAAAAGACCCCCGTCCGCCTCCCCCAGCGCCGCAACGGTTCATCGACTGCATCCATAAAGAGGGAGGCCACGTCGTACCCACTCAGATCGCGCGTCCGAAACGCCTCATATTCCTGGGTCAAGCTGTCCGTCA
>DATLYA010000361.1:0-31778 GCA_035575235.1 Candidatus Methylomirabilota bacterium | reverse complement strand
TTGGCTGCCAAAGCTATACCGTCCGCAGTGGTTAGCGCAATTTACTTTTGAGCAACGACTGAGACGAGCGCAGCGCTTGCTCATCAGGCGAGGTTGTCAAAAAACTATCCTCTATCTTTGGTTCCCTGACTTTAGGCCTGCTTTGCACTCTATCCCATTTGACCTCAGCTGTTATCATATTGACGATGAGTATTCATTCTCTACTGTTGAATGTCCGGTGAGTGAAACCGAAAAGCAACTCATAGCGGCAGTAGATCAGGTGTTTGTGGTTTCTCCTGGACTCTTCGAAAAGAAAGGGAAGATCAACCCCCACACGGTTATCGTGCCCGAGGGTGTTGACTATCGCGCCTACGCGACACCAGTGGCGGAACCTGGCGATCTTACGCCTATTCCCCGCCCCCGTATCGGGTATACTGGTTTTCTTAAGAGGCAACTTGATTGGACTCTTCTGCTTCAGCTGATACAGCAGCATCCAGAATGGTCGTTCGTCTTTGTTGGTCCACAGGCTCCTCATCGGGAAGTTACAGACGCTATCCGTAAATTAGCGCGCCTGCACAACGTCTATTTTCTGGGAGCGAAGACGGCGCATGATTTAACTGCATATCCACAACATTTCGACGTGTGTATGATGCCCTACATATTGAACGACTACACAAAATATATTTACCCGCTAAAGCTCCACGAGTACCTGGCTAGCGGACGCCCTGTGGTCAGTTCACCGATTCGCTCACTTCAAGAGTTTGCTCATGTCATCACCTTAGCTCGAACAACTGACGAGTGGTCGCGAGCCCTCAATGACTCGCTTGCTCCTTCTAGCTATTCGATTGAACAAAGCGAAGCGCGCCGCCGCGTAGCACGTAAATATGATTGGGATCAGTTAGTACAAAACATCGCTCGTGTTTTTTGCAAACGACTCGGTGCAGGTTACGTGGATCGGATCGAGAACATTCAGCTAGCTTCCCATGAAATTAGTCCGTGCCAGAGCGTAAATTAAGGAGAATCTTTAAATCCTTGATATCCTTGATTGCTACGATCCATTCCGACATTCCCTTCCTGTTCGGTGAGTATGAACATCTACAAAAGTACAAGATAGCACTAAAAGAGTACATCTTCGCTTTCGATGTTCGCGACTGCATAGACAGCCTCAACGGTTTTCATGACGAGGTTCAACAGTAGTAACCATATAGTATTGTTGTTATAGAGTTGTGCTCCATTCGTCTTCAAGAAAAAACTATGAAACTGCGTCAGAAAAGGAAACAAAGCCAGACACCCTTCAGCCATACGGTTGAAGAGCAATCGCCTGCCGGCAGTAGCGTTGCTGGGGCAGTGACGAAAGGCGCCTTGTGGATGATCTTCGCGAGGTTAGCTGACCGGAGTCTTGGCGTTGTCAGTACACTGATTCTAGTCAGGCTTCTATCGCCGGCGGATTTCGGCCTTGTGGCGATGGGTATGTCAATCATCGCTGTGTGTGAACTCTTTGGACAGATGGGCTTGGATGTTGCACTGATTCAAAATCCAAACGCCGCCCGGCGCCACTATGATACTGCCTGGACTTTTGGCGTGATGAACAGCATTGTCACAGCGGTTATCCTTGTTCTCCTTGTTGTTCCGGCGGCAAGTTTTTACAACGAACCCAGGTTATTACCTATCGTGTTCGCACTTGCTGTTGGAGCCATAATCTCTGGCTTTGAGAACATTGGGGTCGTCGCTTTTCGCAAGGAGCTGCATTTTAACAAAGAATTTTTGTTTGTATTCGCAAAGAAACTTGCCGGTTTCGTAGTTACGGTTCCTTTGGCGTTCATGCTACGGAGTTATTGGGCTCTTGTCTCCGGGATTGTCGTGGGAAGGTTAGCGAGTGTTTGCCTCAGTTACTATGTGCAAGAATACCGGCCGCGGTTTTCGTTTGCCGCCCGTCGCGAACTGTTCCATTTCTCGAAGTGGATGGTGATTTGTAATTTCGTTAACGCGGCGAATAGTCGAGGAGCGGACTTTATTATCGGCAAAATCGCCGGCGCTCATGCTCTTGGCGTGTTCAACGTTTCTTATGAGCTATCCAACCTTCCAACCAGCGAGCTTATCGCACCTATCAATCGCGCTGTTTTCCCTGGCTATGCACGGAAGTCAACCGACGCCGCAGAACTACGGCAAGGCTACCTGAGCGTTATCGGAATCATTGCCGCTTTCGGAGCGCCCGCAGGAGTCGGGATAGCCGCCACAGCGGATGTTATCGTCCCTCTGGTTTTTGGTCAGCAGTGGACTGAAGCAGTCCCTCTAGTCGCTATTCTTGCCCTCTATGGGGTTATTGCTGCGATGAAAACGAACGCCCATTACATTTACCTGGCGTTGGGGAGACCCAAAGTCGCCGCCGGCCTTGGCGTCGTACAAATAACGCTTCTTCTTCCAAGTCTAATATTTCTATGCATGAGATACGGCGTCGTGGGCGCAGCGTGGGCTTATCTGGTTTCTCAGGCGGTATTTACGCCGCTCAGTTTCTGGACGCTCTTCAAAATACTTGATGTTAAGCTAGGCCAGCTTTTACAGGTGCTATGGCGGCCGGTCGTTGCCGCGACGTTCATGTTTGCGCTCGTTCGATTCGTCCTGCCTTCTTCGCCATTCGAGGCGATTAATAGTTCGTCGGCTCTGGCGCATCTCATTAGAGCTGTAATTACCGGCGCAGCCGCTTACATCAGTAGCCTCTATGGTCTTTGGCTGCTGTCGGCGCGGCCAGTCGGCGCTGAAAGTTGGATTTTAGGCGTCGTGCAATCAACAACCTTCCGCTTACAAGGGAAAGTTGCAACTGCCTTCGGTCGTTGATTGCTGCGACAATTGTAAAAATATCCGCGATCAAACCCCTGGCAATCGGAGAGCTCCGTATCACTGACTGTACCTGGGTTTCGCGTTGACTTACGATTCCGTGTTCTGTTATCGGCTGGGTTCCTGGAACTCTTTCAGAAAGGAACGTATGGGTGCGAGGATGGCTCCGTTGAAAAGCTCAGTACGGAAGAAACTGATCCAGCCAGCCAGACGCGTTTGGGATGAGTGGGTGCTGCGACATGCTGTCGCAGCCCTGCGCAGGGCTGATGCACCACCGGACGTGAACCTGTTAAAAAGAATGCGAAGGGCGTGGGGGAATGAGGGCTTCTCGGCCGATGTCTTCTATCTTCATGAGCTGGCGAAAAGAGTGGGCGCCTGTCGCGGACCTATCCTTGAATGTGGGACAGGGTTGACAACCATCATTGCGGGAATACTTGCAGACAAACGAAAACTGCAGGTCTGGTGCCTCGAACAGGAAAACGCATGGGCTGAAGTGATCGAACGAGCCCTGGCCCAGCACAGGATCCAAAACGTTCATGTTCTGTTTGCGCCGTTACGGCTCTATGAGAAACCTGGGAATTTTGTCTGGTATGACGTTGAGGCGTTAGAGCTCCCGAAAAACTTTGAGTTGGTGCTGTGTGACGGTCCTGCAGTCTTTGAAGATCGGGATTTGGCGATTCACTCTCGATGGCGTTATGGTCTCCTGCCCGTCCTGAAAACCCACTCCATAACTGTACACGATATTCTTATTGACGATATTGATGACCCTCGCGCTGAGCAAGTACTTGCACTTTGGGAGAAGGAATTCCATACAATCCAGCGCGTGATTCATTCAGTAGAGGGGGATTTGGCCGTCATTCAGTGCAGTGATCCCAGAGTGGGAGGCAGACTTGCTCAGAACTCAGAATGCCATGAGTAGAATCGATAAGCTTCGTGCGTTAAGGACGCGAGCGGTAGCGGCTTTTATGCGGGAATCGCTTCCCCCCCTGGCGAGAGAGGAAGTGCGGCGCGACCGCTGGGGTTTAGCACAGGAAGATCCCGGCGTAGAGCGAGTCATTGAAGGCGCTATGCGCTGGCTTTGTGAGGCGCAAGATAATTCAGCCTCGGCGGATGGCGGCGTAGCTCGCGATTACAGCCTCATAACAGGTTGGTCATCTTCGTATCCCGAGACCACGGGATACATTGTCTCAACGTTTCTGGAATACGCCAGCCGTACGGGGAGAGAGGAGCTGCGCGTTCGCGCCCGGCGCATGCTCGATTGGCTGGTCAGTATCCAGTTGCCTTGTGGCGCGTTTCAGGGGGGGAAAATTGACTCTGAGCCGGCCGTTCCTGTGGCGTTCAACACCGGCCAGATTCTCTTCGGCCTTGTCAGCGGCGAGCGTGTCTTTGGCAGCTATCGCGCGTCTCTACGACGAGCGGCGGACTGGCTGGTAAAAGTCCAGGACCCCGACGGCTGTTGGCGCAGATATGCCACGCCGTTTGCGACGCTGGGGGAGAAAACCTTCGATACCCACGCCGCCTGGGCGTTGCTTGAGGCCGCGCGCCTCGAACCTGGACGAGGATATCAAGAGGCAGCGCTGGCCAACATCCGGTGGGCTATCAGTCATCAACAAGAGAACGGGTGGCTGGACAAGTGTTGTCTTAGCGTCTCGCGAAATCCACTGACTCACACCATAGGCTATGCCCTTCGCGGTTTAATCGAAGGGCATCGCTATAGCTGTGATCTCAGACTGCTGGAGGCAGCGCGTCGAACGGCCGACGGGGTGCTAACGGCGTTGCGAAGCGATGGTTTCTTGCCTGGCCGGTTAGCCCCCGACTGGTCGAGTAAAGTTCGGTGGGCCTGTCTGACCGGCGCCGCGCAAATCGCCATCTGCTGGTTTCTACTCTTTCAAGAAACAGGCGAGCCGCGCTACCGGGAAGCCGCTTTTGCCGCCAACGGCTATGTGCGCCGGACGGTCCGTCTCGATGCTGTTCCAGGCATCAGAGGCGGCGTGAAGGGGTCTTTCCCTGTCAATGGAGATTACGGCAAATACGAATACCTCAGTTGGGCGGCAAAATTCCTGGTTGATTCTCTCCTGCTCGAACAAGATATTCGCGCCAGCTTGCCTGCCTCGGTAACGCGCTAAGGATTACGGGACAAAACTCTCTCGATTGTTAGAGGGGAAGTGGTCATTGCGAGCGGAGCGAAGCAATCTTTGCCCGCCAAAAGAGATTGCTTCGTCGCTTTCAGCTCCTCGCAATGACACACGCCTCAAGTTTTGCCCAGGACTTTTGTCTCAAAGTCCTAAGGATTTCATCACCGTGAGCCGTTTTTTTCAGGACTTTCTTGATCGTGTGCGCAAGACGCCTTCGGCTGTGGCTGTATGTCATCCAGGGGCGTCTCGTCGGGCGACCAAATATGCTGAGCTGCTCAAACTGACCGAGCAGTATGCCGTGGC
Organism: Candidatus Methylomirabilota bacterium; assembly: GCA_035575235.1. Taxonomy (GTDB): domain Bacteria; phylum Desulfobacterota; class Binatia; order Bin18; family Bin18; genus SYOC01. The sequence continues at coordinate 26,526 of DATLYA010000361.1, read as the reverse complement.
GTTTTCTCGCGTGTTGCCGCCCGGCATGTTCGTACCGATTTTCGCCAATAAATCGGCTGAGGCGATCGCCTGTTCGCTTGCCTGCCTCGCTTCCGGACGCCCGTTCGCGTGGCTCAACAAGAGGCTGCGCGGACCGCAACTCGCCGAAATAATCAGGGCCGGCAATACCGAATTCATCGTGGTAGATGCTCCTGGCCTGGTTGTTCTCCGTAACGCCATCATCGAGAGCCCCGAGCTGGCAAGAGTTCGCTGGCTCGGTTTAGCTGATACTACTACCGTGGGGAATGAATCGGCGCTAAGCGCAGCCGGCCGGTTGCTTCCGGAGGGTGTTTCGTTCGAAGCGCTCGAACTGAAGGACTATGATGGGCGCACGACACTGGGGGGCATGAACGCCGAAGCATGGGCGTGCTGCCTTTTTACGTCGGGTTCAACCGGTCGCCAGAAAGGGGTCATGGTCAGAGAAGGCGATCTTTGCGACCGGGCGGCGTCTGAAGCCGTCTGGTTTGGCCTGGGACCCCAGGACCGCTTGCTGAGCATTTTGCCCTTCTCGTTCGATGTCGGTCTTAACCAGCTTATGAGCGCGCTGATCACCGGCGCTTGCCTTGTACTGCAGGAATCATGGCTGCCAAAAGATATCCTTGGCGCCATTGCGAAGGAGAAGGTCACAGGGATTTCCGGAGTGCCGGCGATCTGGCGGGATTTTCTTTCTGCCGGCCTGTGCCAGGAGCTTCAGAAATCTCATTCTTCACTGAGATATGTCACGATATCAGGGGGCAGTTTGTCTGTACCCGAACAGGCACATTTTCGGGCCGGCGCCGCAGGCATCGACATTTTCAAAACCTATGGACAAACGGAAACCTTTCGTTCGGCAAGCCTGCGGCCGGAAGAGTTTCCCGGTAGAGAGGACAGCGTCGGTCGAGCATATCCAGGAACGCGCGTATTCATTCTTGACGATTGGCAACGGCCGTGTGCGCCTGGTGAAGTAGGTGAAATCGTGCACGTTGGCGCCGGGACGATGAAAGGATACCTCGGAGAGAATCTCCCTGAAGATAAACTCCGCAAACTCCCGGAGCTCCTGGGAGGCGCGCTGGCCGTCTTCACCGGCGACTATGGTTACCTCGACAGGGAGGGATATTTATTTCTTAAAGGACGGCGGGACGGGATGATTAAGATTGCCGGCAATCGGGTGTACCCGGAGGAAGTGACGCATCATATCCGGGCTATCGACGGAGTTCGGGAAGCCGAAGTCGTTGCTGTAAAGACGGAGAGCGGCGACTCCAGCCTGGTTGCCTTTGTAATTGTCAAAGACAGAACGGCTACAACCTCCGATGCCATTCGCCGAGCGGCCACACGCCGTCTGCCGGCCCATATGGCGCCTGCGAAGATCGTCTTTCTGGACACGATTCCCCGCCTGCCCAATGGAAAACCGGATCAGGCAATGCTGCGGGCTTCTGTAAGCGGCGCCTGCTTTCGGACAATCTATTGACCATGGTTGCGCTTTCGCTGAGAAGTCAATCTCCACTGATCCGTGCTCGAAAACAATGGCTGAAAAGCCGACTGGGCGCCGCCTATAAGTTTTGGACGGACCGATTTTGCTCGTACGGCGCCAGCGATTTGCGCAGATTACTTTCGGAGATGGGAATATCCGCCGGCGATTGTGTGCTCATGCACAGTTCGTTTCGCCCAACAAATGGGTTTCAAGGGAAACCACAGGACATCATTAGTGTTGTGCTTGAGCTCATTGGTCCTGGGGGAACGCTTGTCATGATGTCCATGGCGTACGAGTCGTCAACTAAACAATACCTGAGCACCCACCCGATATTTGATGTTCGCCGGACGCCGTCCCGCATGGGCATCCTGACCGAATTATTTCGCCGGCGGCAGGGAGTCGTGCGCAGTCTTTCGCCGACACACCCCGTGCTTGCCCTGGGCAAAAGGGCTGAGTGGCTCATTGAAGGCCACGATCGCTGTCTGTATCCGTGCGGACCGGGCAGTCCATTTCAAAAAATGTTGGAACTCGACGCAAAAATGCTTTTCTTCGATCTGCCCTTCGTGGGATTCACCTTTGTCCATTACATCGAACATCAAATCCAGGAGTATTTACCGTTTCCCCTCTATGAACCGGCCCCGATGACGGCTCTGCTCCGCGACTATAACGGCCAGGATCGTGCGTTAAGCGTCTACGTTTTCGCGGAGCAGGCCGTACGACGCCGGAATGTAGAGATAATCACAAGCAGGATGCGTTGCGAAGGAACGGCCGACTGGAGAAGAATCGGCAACACGCAGCTCGTTGTGGCGAAAATGAGCGATGCGCTGACAACGGGCGTGCGTCTTGCCGCTTCTGGGATTGTCCCGTTCGACAGCGACGCTTGACCGGTTACACCATCGTTTGCATAGGCCTTTCATTCCCACGATGCACAACTATAGGGGGAGCTGTGGCGATAGCGAAGAAGGATCTGCTTGATTTCATTGCCGAGTATTTTCAACTCGACCGGGACTATCTGGAGAGGGACTTGCCGCTTTTTTCGTCTTCCCTGTTGGATTCGACGAGTATGATCACGCTGGTCTCGTTTCTAGAGGAGAAAACGGGATTAACCGTTAACGCTGATGATCTCACGCTGGATAATTTCGACACTGTTTCTGCAATTCTTTCCTTCTGTAATGCCATGAGTGAGTGATCGTCGGCCAGACCTTGCTCTGACACGCTAGCCAATCCGTTGATGCAAATTCCGCTTGAAAAAGAGGCGCGCACCAATGAAGCCGGATGAATTCTACACGCGCGTTTCTCGCGAACGTCTGCTTGCCGCACTCGCCGACGCGCCGACTCCTTGCTATCTCTTTTTCGCCTCCGTCATTGCTCAACAGGTGATGGAGCTTCGGAGTCGGCTAGGGCGACGATTCAACATTCACTATGCCGTCAAGGCCAACCCGCACCCCGCCATTCTCCGCCTGATGCGCAGATTTGGCCTTGGGGCCGACGTCGCTTCGGAAGGCGAGCTACGTGCGGTATTAGAAGCCGGCTTTGAGCCGGGCGACATCGAATTTAGCGGGCCGGGAAAAACGCAAGTCGAACTCGAATATGCAATACAAACGAGAATTGGGGCCATTAACGTCGAAAGCCTGGGCGAGTTGGAGCTCCTTGTGCATCTCAGTAAGCGGCTGGGTGCACGCCCGAAGATAGGGCTTCGTGTCAATCCTGCAGTTCAGGGTCGATCAGGCCTCAAGATGGCTGGAGCGACCCAGTTTGGTTTGTCAGACAAGGACCTGGACCATGCTCTGGAGCGGATTCGACAAGAGGCCTCTGTGCTGGATTTCGTCGGCCTGCATCTCCATCTTGGATCGCAGATCCTGGATATTGAGTCAATTTTGGAGAACTTCCGCATCGCATTGCAGCTTGCCTGGCGCGTGGGCCGGCGTGCAGAGCATCCGCTGCGGAAAATCAACTTCGGCGGAGGGTTTGGCGTCACATACTTTGAGGGACAGCAACCACTTGATTTTGTTGCAGCAGGTGCAGGCATAGAGGCCTTGCTTGAAGAATACTTTTCATCAGTGGACGACTTTCCCAAGTTGATTGTCGAGCCCGGTCGTTATTTAGTGGCGGAATCAGGAGTTTACGTCACGCGGGTGCTTTACCGAAAACACACCAATGGCAAAGAATTCGCCATTGTGGACGGAGGCATGCATCACAACTATTTATTGGCCGGGGGAATGGGGCAGGTGGTGCGACGCAACTTTTACTTTGAGGTTCTTCCAAATGGGGGCGCGTTTGAGAGGGTTGCGCCATACGAGCTGAACGTTGCAGGACGCCTCTGCACGCCTCAGGACCTGCTGCTGCAAAATGTCAGGTGCTCTCAGACTGTTCGCCCTGGCGATTACCTCGTATTCTTCAATTGTGGCGCCTACGGATCTACGGCGAGCCCGATCAATTTTCTGAGTCATCCGCAACCGCGAGAAGTGCTCATCGAGTGACCGTATCCCGAAAAAAATGACTGCCAGAATTGTTGTAATTGGTAACGGCGGGTTTGCGGTTAACTGCTTAAAGGTCATGACAGCGTCTCCGGGCGTTAATGTGCCGCTGGTTGTCGTCGATCCAAAGGCTCAGGCTGTGCAAGGATTACTCCAGCGGTTCTGCCTCGACAGGAACTTGCCAGTTATTGAAGCAGCCGACATCAACACAAAGGCCATCATTGACGCCGTCGCTGCAGCAGCGCCGGACTTTCTGTTCAGTGTTTACAACATGCAGATTCTCAAGCGCGCTTTGCGCGAGATTCCCCGAGTCGCCGCCGTAAACTTTCATAATGGGCCTTTGCCGCGATATCGCGGCGTCAACGTGTATTCATGGGCGATTATTAATGGAGAATCCGAACACGGAGTCACCTGGCATCTCATCGATAAAGGGATTGATACCGGGGATATGCTGGCGCAAAAAATGTTTCCCCTGAGTGCACAGGAAACTCCCAACACTCTTGTCGCGAAAGGGTTTCGGGCAGGCGTCGAACTCCTGGATGAGTTTCTTCCCGAATTGATCGCAGGAAAACTTACGCCCGTGAAGCAAAACGAGGCGCTTGCAACTTACTATTCGAAACGAGACTTGCCAAACGGCGGGCGGATAGATTTCCGGTGGAGTTTTGCCCAAATCGAGAGATTTGTGCGCGGGTTAGACTTCCGGCCCTTGAGAAACTCCTTTGTATACCCGACCGCTTCCTTTCGGGGTCAAACATTTCATCCACAGACTGTGAGTTTGATGGGAAAGGGGCAGACGAACGTTCCAGGCGCCATTCTTGACGTCGGGACGGACTCTATTCAGGTCCAAACCGCTGACGCTGTTGTGGGATTGCGCGACCTCCTCGACGCCGAGCACCGGCCGATATCAGCACGGGAGCTTCAGCAGAGATTGGGTTTTCAGGAAAAGGATGTGCTCGACTGAAACCAGGCGATTTCTACGCCAGGGCAAAACAATGGGCGAGCAGTTTTTCAGCTATGGAAATTTTTCATTGGGTCAGTGACCAGTTGATGGGATGGTTGGCGTCTCTTGGCGTAGATAAGCAGGCCATCAAAATTGCTTTCGAGGCGTATGGTCTTGAGCCGCTCTGGGTCCTTCTGCGCGACACCTACTTGAATCCTTATGTGATGCTCTTTGTTGTTCCATTGTTGCTTCTGTTGAAGCGAATCTGGCCGGCTGATGAGTCTCCTCGCTCGCCATTCACCTGTTACGTCCTCTTGGATTTTCTGTATCCCATCTTTGCCTTGCCTGTTCAGGCGACGGTGATTGTCACTGGGGTCTCGGTCATTGACGGATTCTTTAAAACACACATTCCATTCCTTCAGTCCGGCCTGGTTGACGGACAACCGCTGTGGCTTCAGGGCCTGGCCGCTGTTCTTATTGTCGACTTTATGTTTTATGTCGCTCACTGGCTGAAACACAAGATTCCCTGGCTGTGGTATTTTCACGCCGTTCACCATTCGCAGCGGCAGCTAAGCCCCTTCACGACCTTTCGTAACCATCCGTTCGAAGCACTGATCAACGCGGCGATTAAGACCGCGCCAATTGCAGCGATCGGCGGCGCGCGGCCTACATGGTTTCTCTTCGCGCTGTTCGACAATATGTGGGGCTACTTTCTTCATTCAAATATCCGTATGAATTTGGGGCCGTTAAAGTATCTTCTGGTCACTCCGCAAAACCATAGGCTGCATCACACCATTAACCCGGAACAGGTTGACAGAAACTTCGGGGAGCGGTTAACGCTGTGGGATTGGCTATTCGGGACGATCTATAAGGACTTTGACGCCTACCCGGAAACCGGAGTCAAAGGATGTGAATGGATTGAAGAGCAAAGCAGCCGGCCTTTTGATTTAATCAAGGCGTTCGTGCTTCAATTTGTGTATCCATTCTGGATGATTGAGCGAGATCTCCGGCGGTTTTTGCTCCGGTGGCTCGGCAGGTCGCGCACAGCGCCAGCCGGCGAGTAACCGTTTCCATGTGGCTTGGTCGAGAGACGAGGGAGGTCAGACTTCCCTGTTGCTGCGCGCCTGAGGACGACGGCCGCCCTCCTTTAGTTGTCCACATTCTTTATCGCTTAGCTACAGGAGGATTAGAGAACGGGTTGGTAAATTTAATCAACCGAATGCCTTCAAACCGCTATCGTCACGCCATCGTATGCTTGACCGATTATACCGATTTCCGCGAACGCGTGCAGCGGGTGGATGTGCCAATCGTTGCTCTGCATAAACGCCCAGGGCATGATTTCAGGGCCTATGGCCGCCTATGGCGGGCGTTGCGTCGCTTACAGCCGGACATCGTGCACACTCGAAATCTTTCGGGGCTGGAGTATTTAATTCCGGCGGCGTTGGCTGGGGTCCCTGCTCGTGTTCATGGCGAGCATGGTCGTGATATGTATGATTTACACGGCGCGAGTCGCAAGTATAACCTGCTGCGCAAATTCATGAAGCTGTTTTTTGTGCATCACTACGTGACGGTCAGTGTTGATCTGGCAGACTGGCTCGTGCAGACAGTCGGTGTCTGCGCTCAGCGCGTGACGCAAGTATACAACGGAGTTGATATCTGGCGGTTTCATCCCCGTACCAGTCCTGACGTCTCTTTGGGGCCAGAAGGCTTCGCCCCACGAGGGACAGTGGTGATAGGAACAGTGGGACGGATGCAAGCAGTTAAGGATCAGCTTACCCTGGTGCGCGCCTTCCTCCGCCTCCTTGACGCAGTACCGAAAGCCCGCGAGCAGCTGAGGCTTGTACTGGTTGGAGACGGGCCGCTGCGCGAAGAGGCAATGCAGCTGCTACGCACGGAAGGTGCTGCATCGCTTGCCTGGCTACCAGGAGAACGTGCAGATATTCCAGAGATCATGAGAGCCTTAGATCTCTTTGTTCTGCCATCTTTAGGAGAAGGAATTTCCAATACTATCCTTGAAGCAATGGCCAGCGGCTTGCCTGTAGTGGCTACGAGAGTAGGAGGAAACCCTGAACTAGTAGTAGAAGGAGAGACCGGGATGCTGGTCCCATCTGCTAATCCAGTAGCGATGGCCGAGGCAATTGGCAGCTACCTTACTGATCCAGAAAAACGTATTCGTCATGGCAGGACTGGCCGAAAACGGGTCGAAGAGCAGTTCAGCATCGAAGCAATGGTGAAGGGGTATCTGTCCGTCTACGATGCAGTGCTGAAGAAGGACCGACGACGGACGACAGAAGACCGATGAAAGAAGACGGACGACGGTAGACCGTGGACCGCCGACTCTAAACTGTTGAAGAGAGCAATGGTGGGTGAATTTAAATTCGAGCGGCTTGAGGTGTGGAAGTTGAGGCTCGACTATCTTGACCTCTGCTACGCTATGGCTGAACAGTTGCCCAGGCAGGAAGAATACAACCTCAAAACGCAGATCACTCGCGCGGCAACGTCGATCGCTCTCAACATCGCCGAAGGATCAACAAGCCAAAGTGACGCTGAGCAAGCACGCTTCCTGGGGTTGTCTTTACGTTCCTTGATAGAGGCCGTCGCCTGCAGACGTTTGATGCACCACAGGGATTATATGGAGACCGATGCGGATCTCTCAACAAAGGCAGAAGAAGCGGGGCAGAAGCTGTTTGCCAAACTGCACGCCATGCGACGATTCCTGGCTGGCAAAGGAAATTCCCAATCGGCGGTTCGCGATCGTCGATCGTCGGTCAACAATTGTAATTCGTCGGTCGTCGGTCGGCCGTCGTCGGTCAATTAACATGTGCGGCATTGCCGGCATCCTAGAGTTTGACACTGGTAAGCAACCGTCCGTAGAAGGATTGCGGCGGATGGCCCAAGTCTTGACCCATAGAGGTCCTGACGAAGAAGGCTTCTACCATTCTGGGCCTGTTGGGTTGGCTCACCGACGACTCAGTATCATCGATCTTGCCTCTGGTCAGCAGCCCATGATGAGCCCTGACGGGCAAGTTTGCTTGGTGTTCAACGGAGAGATCTATAACTATCCAGAATTAAAACTGGAACTGACGCAGAAAGGCTACGAGTTTCGCACCAACTCAGATACTGAGGTCCTTCTTGCTTTGTATGTATACTATGGAACTGACGCCTTTGCTAAGATCAACGGGATGTTTGCCTGCGCCTTCTGGGATCAGCAGCGCCGCAGGTTGGTGCTCGCGCGCGATCGGTTTGGCAAAAAGCCGCTCTTTTATTACCGTGACCCCCATCGTTTCCTTTTCGGTTCCGAAATTAAGTCCTTGTTAGCTTATGATGGCATTGAGCGCGAAGTGAACCTCGCAGCGCTCCATGAATATCTCACTCATAGCTACATTGTTGGAGAGCCAACCATCTTCAAAGGCGTCTATAGACTGCCTGCAGCTCATGTACTCGTCGTGAGTGATAAGCAAGTACGCCGCTTTCCCTACTGGGAATTCAAGTTTCAACCGACTGATAATCCTCCGACTGAAGAAGAGGCGGTTGAGCAGTTAGAAGAGTTGCTGCGACAAGCGGTGAGGCGTCGGTTGATGAGTGACGTTCCTTTGGGAGCATTTCTCAGCGGTGGGCTGGACTCCAGCGTCGTGGTTGCTCTGATGGCGCAATTGTCAGACCGACCTGTACAAACCTTTACAATCGGGTTCGAGGAGGCAGAGTACTCTGAGCTTGGCGATGCACGCGTAGTCGCAGAACATTTAGGGACCGATCACCACGAGATGATCGTCAAGCCTTCTGCTCTTGATGTTCTGCCGGATCTTGTACGGCATTTTGATGAACCATTCGGCGATTCTTCCGCTATTCCTACCTATTATGTCTGCCGGGCAGCCAGACAGCATGTGACAGTCGCTCTCTCCGGAGACGGAGGGGATGAGGTCTTTGCCGGCTACAAACTCTACCAAGAGGTGGATCAGTTCCGGCAGATCGAGCGAATTCCCACCTGGATCCGGCGACAACTTCTCAAGCCGCTGGCATCCGCTGTACTGTTTACCTGGCCGGGCTGGAATAGTCTCTATGCGATGGGCCGCTGGCAAGACGGAGGGTTACCCTGCGAGTTGGGCATTTTCCCCTGGATACAAGAACAGCTCTACAGTCGTGACTTAAAGGATCAGGTAGTTCAGCACGACCCGTTGGCGTTCAGCAGACGAATACTTAAACACGCCGGACATCTCGATGCGGTCAGTCGTTACCAATATCTGGACACTCTACAATATCTCCCCGCCGATATCTTAACCAAAGTGGACCGGATGAGCATGGCCAACTCTCTGGAGGTCCGCTCTCCACTTCTTGATTACACTGTGGTGGAGTACCTGGCGACATTGCCTCTTTCCTTCAAGCTTCGAGGTGGAACGAGCAAATACCTGCTTCGCAAGCTTTGCGAGCGGTTGCTGCCTGCTTCTGTCTTGACCAAGCGCAAGCAGGGCTTCGCCATTCCAAAGGATCGCTGGTTTCAGAATGACCTTCGTGCTTTTGCTGAAGATCTTCTACTCGACCGGCGAACGTTGGCGCGAGGTTACTTCCGCAAGAACAGCTTGAAGCGATTGCTTAAACACCACGCGTCCGGGCAGCGAGATTATAGCACCTGGATCTGGTGTCTGATCGTGCTGGAGATGTGGCATCGTCTGTGTCTTGAGGGATGAAGGTTGACTGCTGATGATAGACCGCCGACCGCTGACGGTGGACTAACGATTGCTGACAGAAGAGACAACGAACGGTTTTAGGTGAGATGTCGAAAACTGATCGTATGCTCGCATCAAACAACTGGTCAGCTGTCGTCGGTCGGCAGTCGGCAGACGGCAGTCTCCAGTCTACAGTCTTCTTCATCGGTTGTCTGTTGCCGTGCTCCATGGGCTTCAAAGAGGCGTGTTCTGCTGCTAGTGTAGCAAGAACACCGCTACAGTTATCAGGAAAAAAGCAACTTCTAATGCCCTTTACGGTTGAAGAGTTTCGAGACCTTATCAGCATTCTAAAAGAGAGGCCCGAGTGGCGTGAAGAACTCCGCCGCTTTGTGCTTGCTGACGAGCTCTTGTCTTTGCCAGAGCAAATTGCTCGCCTACGACGCGATACCGACCAGCGGTTCCAGGAACTAGCTGTCCAGATCGGCCAATTAGTCGAAGCGCAACGCCGCACCGAGGAGCGGGTAGGGCGGCTGGAAGAGACAGTAACGCAATTGGTCGAAGCGCAACGCCGCACCGAGGAGCGGGTAGGGCGGCTGGAAGAGACAGTAACGCAATTGGCCGAAGCGCAACGCCGCACCGAGGAGCGGGTAGGGCGGTTAGAAGAGACAGTAACGCAATTGGCCGAAGCGCAACGCCGCACCGAGGAGCGGGTAGGGCGGTTAGAAGAAACGGTGACCCGACTGGCGCAGGCGCAAAAACATACTGAAGAACAAGTGGCTACACTCACGGGTCAGGTGACTACGCTCACAGGTCAAGTTGCCACGCTGACTGTTCAGATGACTGAGCTAACACGAACTGTGCACACCCTTACGGATGATGTTGGGGAACTGAAGGGAAAGAGTCTGGAAGCTGACTACCGTACTAAAGTCTTTTCCTACTTTGGTCGTCTACTCAGCCGTGTCCATGTGCTCTCGTCCGATGAACTAACCACTTTGTTGGACGAAGCAATAGATGCTGGAGTGCTCTCTGCACTCGAAGCTCAGGAGATCTCCTTAGCTGATGTTGTAGTACGTGGGAAACGCCGCCAAGACGGCGCCGAAATGTATTTAGTCGTTGAAGTCTCGTGGGGTGTAGGACCTGGGGACGTAGAGCGAGCTGTACATAGGGCCGAGCTGTTTTCCCGTACTGGTGTTATAGCAATTCCCGTGGTAGCAGGCAGAAGAGTAACCCCCGAGGCCGCTGAGCTAGCCCAGGCGGACAAAGTTTGGCAACTCACCGACGGGCGTGCTGTCATGCCTGAATCAGGCGCTACTCCTTTGTAACAGAAGGTTTACCAATGTCGACTCAGCAAGCGGCAACGTTCCAGGAAACCTTAGAGATAGTTGAGTCACTCCCTGAAGATCAGCAAGAAGAGCTGATTCATATTATCCGGCGCCGACGCGTAGAGCGTAGACGGGAGATGATTGCGGGCAGCATCAAAAAAGCGAGAGCGGAGCATGCCAGGGGAGAAGTAATCCGAGGCGCGGTAGACGATTTATTTTACTTTGTCAAAGATACAAACCGGCAGGAAGACGCTATCCTTCTTCTCGAGAGCGGAATGCATGATGAAGTCTATTGAGGCTGAGAAAAAAGGGTAAGTTCAGCTTTGCAGTCTCTGTCGGTCTTCGGTCAACATCCTCCTTCTCGACGGTCAACGGTCGGTCATCGGCGGTCGTAATCCAGCGGTCAGCTGTCGTCTGTCCTCGGTCAACAATCGTAATCCGCCGGTCGACGGTCGTCCGTCGTCGGTCAATAAACCATGTGCGGCCTCACCGGCATCTTTTATCCTGATCTTTCTACTCGGGTTTCAGAGCGTCTGCTCCAGCGCATGACCTCGGTGCTCGTGCATCGCGGTCCTGATGAGGGGGCCACCTATATCGATGGGCCGGTTGGTTTAGGGCATAGGCGCCTGAATATTATCGATCTGGAAGGCGGCAAACAACCGATCTTTAATGAAGACAAGACTAAAGCCATCGTCTTCAATGGAGAAATCTATAATTTCCAGGAGCTGCGCGAAACACTGCTCGAAAAAGGGCATCGCTTCGAAACACGCAGTGATACCGAAGTTATCGTCCATGCCTACGAGGAATATGGAGAGAGATGCGTCAATCACCTGCGCGGCATGTTCGCTTTTGCAATCTGGGATAGAAAGAAAAAGCAACTGTTCCTGGCGCGTGATCGGGTGGGGATCAAGCCACTCTATTACTATTGGGACGGTCGCAAGTTTCTGTTTGCTTCGGAGATGAAGGCCATCCTACAGGATCCAGCAATAAGGAGAGAGATTGATCCTTGCGCCTTGGATGACTACCTCACCTACCTCTACATCCCAGCCCCCAAGACGATCTTTCAAGGCATGAGAAAGCTCCTACCAGGGCATACGTTAACCGTATCAGAACAAGGCCTGCAAGAGAGAGAGTATTGGGATCTGGTTTTTGCTCCTGTAGAGAATAAGGACGAAGCTGAGTATGCGACGGGCTTGCTTGCCAAGCTGCAGGAAGCAGTCGCCATGCATTTGGTGAGTGAGGTCCCGTTGGGGGCGTTTCTTTCCGGCGGAATAGACTCGAGCGCCGTTGTTGGCCTGATGGCGAGGCTTGTGAACCAACCTGTGAATACGGCGTCGATTGGGTTTCGTGAGGCAGGCTTTGATGAGCTGCCGTACGCCCGTATGGTCTCTGAGAGATTTCACACGCGTGCGTATGAGAAGACGGTTGAAGCTAAAGCCGCTACGATACTGGACGATCTGGTCTGGCACTTCGATGAACCGTTTGCCGACTCCTCTATGGTGCCGACCTATTACGTTTCGCAAGTCGCGCGAGAACAGGTCACTGTCTGTCTCTCTGGGGATGGGGGGGACGAAAATTTCGCCGGCTATCGGCGCTATCGCTTCGATGTCTTAGAGAACCGTATTCGCGCTCTGCTCCCGCGAACGTTCCGGCGACCTCTGTTTGGAGCCGTGGGATGGATGTATCCGAAAGCCGACTGGCTGCCGCAAATCTTTCGCGCCAAGACCCTTCTGACAAACCTCTCACTTTCTCCTGAAGAGGGGTATTTTCATAGCCTGAGCTGGTTCAACCCGCAGCTGAAGGGACTCCTGTACCGGGATTCGCTCAAGAAGGCCCTGAACGGTTACGACGCCTTCTCCGTCATGAAGACGTATTTTGATCGTTCACAAGGTTGGGACCCGCTTTCCCGCATCCAGTATGTAGACATCAAAACCTACCTGGTCGACGATATTCTTACCAAAGTAGACCGCGCCAGCATGGCCCACTCACTCGAAGTGCGGGTTCCCCTGTTGGATCATGAAGTAATGGAATACGCCGCCTCCATCCCTCCTGGTTATAAGCTCCATAATGGAGAGGGAAAATATGTTCTTAAGAAAGCGCTTCGGGATCTTCTTCCTGCTGAAGTTATCACGCGCAGAAAGATGGGGTTTGCGATACCTCTAGCCCAATGGTTTCGAGACGGTCTTAAAGCATCATTTGAGGAACGGGTCTTCGCAAGAGATGCATTCACGAGCGAATTGTTTGATCCCTCTCCAATTCGACAATGGTGGGCGCAGCACCAGCGCGGCGCGCGGGACTATGCCTACCACCTCTGGGCGTTATTAGTGCTGGAGTGCTGGGGAAGAAAGTTTGTCAAATGAGGGTGCTGACCTTCACCTCGCTCTATCCTAATAACATCTGGCCTAACCATGGCGTCTTTATCAAAGAGAGAGTGACGCATTTCGCCGCCCTGCCAGGATGCGAGGTGAAGGTTGTAGCTCCGGTTCCCTACTTCCCTCCTCTTAAAATCAACCATCGCTGGCGATTTTCCCAGGTGTGTCGCCGGGCAATGGTCGAGGGGTTGGAAGTGCATCATCCCCGATATTTCATGACCCCCAAGGTTGGCATGTCTCTTTATGGGTGGCTGATGTTTTTATCGGTTTTGGCGACAGTCAAGAATATTCACCGACAGTTTGATTTTGATCTTATCGATGCCCATTACATTTACCCGGATAGTTTTGCTGCTGTGCTTCTCGGGCGCGTTTTAGGGAAGCCTGTTGTGGTCTCTGCCCGGGGAAGCGATGTGAATCTCTTTCAAGAGTTTCCTCTTATCCGGCGGTTGCTGCGCTATACGTTTCGTTCGGCGAGAAAGGTGATTGCGGTCTCCCAGGCGCTCAAACGGAAAATCGTTGAGCTGGGCATCGGCGCAGAACAGATAGCAGTTATTCCCAATGGTGTGGATACGAGGAAATTTTATCCAGCGCCAAAACCTGGGGCCCGTCAAAGGCTTGGCCTTCCTCCCAACAAGAAGATGCTCCTTTCGGTGGGAAATCTGACCGTGAACAAGGGTGGCGAGCTGCTTTTGAGGGCGTTGCGAAGACTTCTCGACCACATGCCCGAAGAAGATCCTTACTTAATTCTTATTGGAGAAGGAGCGTTGCGGAAGGAGTTAGAGAAATTAGTGGAGAGGCTGAACCTGAAGGGACACGTACGACTAATCGGGGCGATTCCACACCGAGAATTATACCTGTGGTACAGCGCTGCTGATGTGTTTTGTCTGGCAAGCAGTCGCGAAGGGTGGCCGAACGTTATCCTTGAGTCGCTTGCCTGCGGCACGCCAGTAGTTGCTACCGCCGTCGGTGGGGTTCCGGAGATTCTCCGGTCCGACAAGGTAGGCATGCTGACGGGTCGTGATGAAGTGGAGTTTGCTGAAAAAATTACTCGTGCTCTCAACACGCCATGGCGGTCCGATACGATCGTACAGTATGCGAAGAAATATACATGGGAGCAAACCGCTCTCTCCGTCTTTCATGTCTTTGAAACGGTTTCCCAGGAGAGGATCAGGTATGAGAATTAGTATTTTTGGATTAGGGTATGTTGGCTGTGTGACTGCAGCTTGTCTGGCGAAAGCTGGGCATGAAGTGTATGGGGTCGATATTAACGCGGACAAAGTAGAAATGCTCAATGCCGGGAGGAGCCCGGTCGTTGAGAAAGGTTTGGAGGAGTTGATTGCCAAGGGAAGAGATCAAAGATTGCTTTACGCTACGACCGATCCTTGGGAGGCAATCTTCAACACCGAAGTCAGTCTTGTCTGTGTTGGTACGCCGAGTAATGGCAATGGGAGCCTACACCTGGATGGCATCAAGGCCGTGAGTCGACAAATAGGCGAGGCGTTAGGTCAGAAGAAATCGTATCACTGTGTCACGTTTAGAAGCACTGTTCTGCCAGGCACCGTTCGCAACATATTGATCCCGATCCTGGCTGAAGCGTCGCAACGGCAAGTCCATGAGGACTTTGATGTGTGTTTTAACCCAGAGTTCCTCCGAGAAGGTAGTTCTATCTCAGACTTTTATGGTCCCCCCTTCACGGTCATAGGGCAGGAGACTCTCAAGGGGGGGGATACGCTAGCCTGCCTCTATAGCGGCATTGACGCTCCGATAGAAAGAACCACATACGAAGTCGCCGAAATGCTCAAGTATACCTGTAATAGCTTTCATGCCCTGAAAGTAACGTTTGCCAATGAAGTGGGTACGCTTTGTAAAAGCTTGGGGATCGACAGCCATAGAGTGATGGAACTGTTCTTCCTTGATAGGAAACTCAACATCTCGCCGGCATACCTTAAGCCCGGGTTTGCTTTTGGCGGATCCTGCTTACCGAAGGATTTACGAGCTCTCATGTATCGAGCGAAAGAGGCGGACGTGAGCTTACCGGTTCTAGGCTCGGTCTTAGAGAGTAACC
Organism: Candidatus Methylomirabilota bacterium; assembly: GCA_035575235.1. Classification (GTDB taxonomy): domain Bacteria; phylum Desulfobacterota; class Binatia; order Bin18; family Bin18; genus SYOC01. The sequence continues at coordinate 11,197 of DATLYA010000361.1, read as the reverse complement.
GCATCCATATTCAAAGGGTCATCGATGAAATTCTGGGAACTAAACAGAGGCGGGTTGGAGTCCTGGGGTTGAGCTTTAAGGTTGGCACGGATGATCTCAGGGAAAGTCCCATTGTAACGCTGGTTGAAGCGTTAATAGGGAAGGGGTGCCAGATAAGGATTTATGATGAAGAGGTTTCTCTCGCCAGACTCTTTGGAGCGAACAAAGCGTTTATCCAGCAGGAGATCCCTCACATTGCCAGCTTAATGTTTGACGATATTGACGAAGTCATTCGGGAATCGCAGGTCATTGTTGTCGCCAAATCTGATGAAAAAATCAAAGCTGCGGTCGATAGATTTATTGGCAGCAAGATGATCTTTGATCTCGTTCGCTTGCACAAGGACATATTTGCAGCGCCTAAAAATTATGTCGGCATCTGCTGGTAGCGATCGGCTGAAAGTGTTGTTCTTCTCCCAGCGGTTTCCCTATCCTCTGGATACCGGCGGAAAGATCCGCACGGGAAAACTGCTGGAGAAGCTTAAAGACATCTTTGACATTACCCTCATTAGCAACATGGAAAGGCCCAAAGATGATGAATATTTGCCTCAAGTGCAGGCGCTGTGCACAGAATTCCATCCAGTACCCTGGAAGGAGACGAGGAAATATACCTTTCAATTTTATCTCCGCCTGTTAGGCAAGACATTCTCTCCCTATCCTATAACCGTAATCAATGACTATTCTCGACGTCTCGAAGCGAAAATCCTGGACGTACTTGCTAAGAGCAAATACGACCTGTTGGTGTGCGATTTCTTACAACCGAGCCTCAATTTCCGGGCAGTAAACGGACATCGCACCTTGCTTTTTCAGCATAATGTGGAATCGGTTATCGTGCAAAGATATTTTGACACAGCGATTGATCCTCTCAGCAGGCTCTTTTGGCGGTCCCAGTGGAAGAAGATGATGCGGTACGAGCAACAGGCCTGTCAACGCTTCTCCGGCATCATAACAGTGTCTGAGGTCGATAAGGAGATCTTACAGAAACGCTTCGCGGCCAAAAATGTTTTCGCGATTCCCACAGGAGTTGATGCGGAATATTTCTCTCCCCAGGAAGGTCCGGTGGAGGCGAATAGCTTGGTCTTTACGGGATCAATGGATTGGCTTCCGAATGAAGATGCTATTTTGTTCTTTGCGCGTGAGATGCTGGGAGAGATCAAGAAACATATCCCTGATGTCAAACTGACAGTGGTAGGAAGGAATCCTTCTCGCCGCCTTCTGAGCGCGTTAAGACGTTATCCTGAGATAGAAGTTGTTGGCTGGGTGAAAGACATACGGCCCTTCGTCAGCCGTCACGCATTGTATATTATTCCTCTCCGCATCGGCGGCGGCACGCGGATTAAAGCCTATGAAGCCATGGCTATGGGAAAGACTATGGTTTCTACTCGAGTTGGCGTTGAAGGGCTTCCTGTGGTTGACGGACGACATCTGCTTCTTGCGGACGAAGCGCACAGTTTCGCAGCGGCGGTGGTAGAGCTCTTACGCAATCACGAAAAGAGAAAACAAATGGAGGCGACGGCGCGGGATTTTGTCCGGCACAACTTTAGCTGGGCAAAAGTGGCAAGAGTGTTCGCTGATATTTGCCGCCAAGTTGCGCACGCCTAAATGGAAAAACGCTGTTGGAGCAACTGTGGATACGAGGAATCCTTCCGTCAGTCCGCCCGGCGACACGCAAAAACAGCAGGCGTGCTCCTGGGACCATACGAGCCATGAGCGTTTCTATGATTATTATGCCAAAGCCAGTCAGAGTGCTGAGGCTGTACAGCGGTTTCGCTCTATTCAGGATTGTGTCCTGCGAATCTGGGTGGAAGAAGGGAAAGATGGTGAGCAACCTCTTGAGGTTGCTGATATTGGTTGTGGAGCCGGTGCGCAGAGCATGATCTGGGCGGAGCGAGGCCATCATGTCCATGGCTTAGACGTGAATGAGCCTTTGCTGCAGCTCGCCAGAGAACGCGCCAGGCAGGCAGGGTTTACCATTGATTTTCAGGTGGGGTCCGCCGTGAAGCTGCCGTGGGCCGACGGATCAATGGATATTTGTCTTCTATTGGAGCTACTCGAACATGTCGCCGAATGGCAAGCATGTCTCAACGAAGCGGCGCGCATCCTCCGCCCCGGTGGGATCTTGTTTCTTACTACGAGCAATAAACTCTGCCCTGTACAGCAAGAATTTACATTGCCCGCCTACAGTTGGTATCCAGCGCCGTTGAAGCGCTACTATGAGCGTCTGGCCGTCACCACACGCCCGGAGCTTGTGAACTTCGCCAGGTATCCTGCAGTCAACTGGTTCAGTTTTTATAGTCTGCGTAAGGTGTTGGCTGCCCAAGGGTTTCGCGCTTTGGACCGTTTTGATGTTATGGATCTGTCAACGAAGGGTGCTCTAGCAAAGCTGATCGTGTTGACAGTACGTGCTGTGTCTGTCCTGAGGTGCTGCGCCCATGTGGCTACGCCTGGCACTATGGTTGTAGCTATAAAGGGGAATAGATGACAACGTGAGAGAAACTAACCACTGGGGAACGGTGTGTAGGCAATATCTGGTAGGGAGGCGTCTTTCAATGACTCGGCTGACGACTTTGAGTATCTTAATGACTATCCTATTGTGGTTTTTGCCAGATCCAGCCCAAAGTCACGACTACTTTACCGCCGACCAAGATCCTGGAATTCAAACATACCTCCATATAGTCGATGCTAATCATACTGAGAAAGTTTTAGGGTGGGTTCAGCAGGGAAGAATGGGCAATGCGATTGATGACTTAAAATATACCCTGGATAGATTTCCTAATCATCCCAAAGCATTGATGTTAATGGGATCTGTGGCGAAAATAACGAAAAAAATACCACTCGCTATTGCTTATTACGAAAAGGCCGTCAAGTTATTTCCTGAGTATGCGTTGACCCAAGCTCAATATGGGTCGTATCTAGTCGACATTGGTAATACACAGGCAGGAATAGGAAAATTAAAGAAAGCAATAGAAATGGATCCGAAGCTTGCCCAAGCTCATGCCTGGCTGGCGAAAGCTTATTATAAGAGTGGCAATCCGGGGCTTGGGCGCCAGGAGGCTGAGCAGGCAGCTGCATTGGGCTACAAAAGCAAAATTCAGTAAAGAGAAATACGCCACTGTTCCTCTGTGTAAAGAACCTCTGGTGAGACAGGAAAAGTTATAGTGAGTGGTATTTGTGGCATTGTCTTGGCAGGAGAAGGCGGCTGGTCAGACACGATTGATCTGTCGCCTATGGTGCGCGCGCTGGGTCTGTCGGACCAGCAGGACGGGTTTACCATCCGCCTCGGGTCGGTCAGCATAGGGGCCTGTGGATATCCACGTCGTTTGGCGGGCGTGGCAAAAGGGGAACGGACCAGGCAATCTGTTGCCTTAGCTTTCCATGGGAGTCTCTACAATCTCGAAGAGTTGGCGCTTTCAGAGAGAGACGGGATTGCCCTTTACGAAGGACTCCTCCGGCTTTACCTGAAGGATGGGATAGCGTTTTTGCGGCAGTTGCGCGGTGAATTTGCTCTAGCGCTTTGGGATGGTTCTGAGGAGACGCTCTATCTGGTCACCGACCGCTTTCGCATTCATCCTCTCTTCTATTATCAAGACCGAGACAAGCTGGTCTTTGCTTCTCGCATGCAAGGAATTTTGGCCTGTCCGGCGCCACTACAGCGGACCATTAATTCTGAAGCTATCGTGGACATAGTCGCGTCGTCGATTGTGCCTACACCCAAAACAATTTTTCGAGAAGTAAAGAAACTTCCTCCCGGCCACGTACTTACCTATCACCGAGGAAAGCTGCGGCTCGCCCCGTACTGGGAGATCAATTTCCTACAGCCCGACGAGGCGAGTGAGGGAGAACTGGCGCGCAGACTCAAGACCTCTTTTACCGAAGCAGTTTCCGTTCGCTTGGCAAGAGATGACCCGTCAGAGCAGATTGGGACTTTTCTCAGTGGCGGAGTCGACAGCAGTACTGTAACCGGCGTCTTGACGCAGTTGACGAAACACCCCGTTAAGAGCTTCTCCATTGGATTTGCTGAGCAACAGTTCAATGAAATCAGTTACGCGCGCATTGCGGCGCAAGCCTTTGGCGCTAAGCATCATGAATATTTCGTTACTCCTGCGGATGTCCGTACCAGTCTTCCGCTTGTATTAGAGACCTTTGATGAACCCTTCGCCAACGCCTCAGCTATTCCGACCTATTTTTGCGCCAAGCTTGCGCGTGAGCATGGGGTGGCGGCGCTTTATGCCGGAGACGGAGGAGACGAGCTTTTTGCTGGAAACGAGCGTTACGCTACGCAGCGCCTGTTTGAGTATTACTACAGAGTGCCGGCGTGGTTGCGAGAGTTACTGCTGAAGCCTGTGGTTTTCGCTTTGAGTGAAAAGCTCCCCTGGGAGCTGCTCATAAAGGGGAAAAAATATATCCAGAGAGCCAGTATTCCTTATCCCGAACGTCTTTTCTCCTATGGAGTTTTCAAGACTGTTCCTATGGCGACGCTGCTGACGGATGACTTACTGGAAACGCTCGGGAAGGACTACGATCCCTATGCCGCAATCAAGTTTCACTATTTTCAAGCGCCAGCACAGAACGAGCTCGATCGTCAACTCTATATCGATCTGAAGCTGGCCATTGTTGATAATGATCTTTTCAAGGTTACCCGAATGACGGAAGCAGCGGGGGTCACCGTGCGCTATCCGTTTCTGGATCATCGACTAGCTGAATTTGCCATGACGGTTCCAGCCGCCGTGAAAATGCGCGGACGACAGCTCAGGTCCTTCTTTAAACGCGCCTACGCAGATTTGCTTCCTCTGGAAACCCGCGCCAAGCAAAAACACGGCTTTGGCTTGCCCATTCCTGTCTGGTTACGGACAGACAGAGGCCTCAACGAGATGATGCATGATCTACTTTTCAGCGCTTGTTGTGTTCAGCGCGGCTACTTCCGTAAGAAGGCCTTAGAAGAACTCGTTGCATGTCACAAGACCGACGAAACCTCTTTCTATGGAACAATTTTGTGGAATCTGATGATCTTGGAGTTGTGGCACCGCCGCTATGCTGAATCGACCAGCGGTTTGTGAACCGCCGCTCAGGAAAAGAATCTGCAGATGAGACCATTCGTTTTCTGGTGTAAACAGAACCTGGTGAGGATAGCGACCTCTATTCTCTTCTATTCAAAGGCGTTAGCCCTGATTCAGGGTTTCGTTAGTCGCTTTCAACCACGACAAAATGAGAGGGGCGATATTGTCTTTCCTTTTATCAAAAAAAGACAGCATAGAAGTGTTCAGATATTCGGTTATCATAGAGTAAACGATAGTCTTGATCCGTTCTTTCCTCCTGTTCCTCCCCAGGTATTTGTGCGGCATATGGAATATGTGGCTTCAGGTTGCACTCCTCTTGCTTTGGAGGAAGCGGTTGAACGGATAAAGCGGGATGACGTTCCTGATAAGGCGGTCGTCGTGACTTTTGACGATGGTTATCGAGATAACTTTCTGCACGCTTTTCCCATATTACGACAACTGTCGATCCCTGCAACGATCTTTCTGGCTACTGAAGCCATCGGCTCCGGAAAAATACTATGGCACGATAAGGTGTTTTCTGCTTTTAGGGAAACTACAGCCCCGTTTCTCGAAGACCTGGCCGACCCGACAAAAAAATATTCCTTAACGACCCTTGAAGAGAAGCTTTTTGCTCAAGGGGTTGTCCTGAAATTTCTACGGTCAGTCAGTGAGCACGAAAGGGCGGTGTGGATTACGCGTCTTACGGAAAAGCTTCAGGTTGAGGAGAAGCAGGAGGCGGGAGATCTGATGCTCTCTTGGGAGGAGATCAAGATGATGCATCGATACGGTGTTGCTTTTGGGTCACATACGATTACGCATCCAATCTTGGCCAATCTTTCTCCGCAAGAGGTCATGGTAGAAGTTAACGGGTCGAAGCAGGTGATCGAAGAAAAGTTAGGGGCTCCGGTAAGAGCGTTTGCATATCCCAGGGGAAAAAGAGAGGATTTTAACGAATTGACAAAGCACATTCTCAAAGAGGCTGGATATCTCTGCGCGTTAAGTACGATATTTGGGACGAATACGGTAGGTCGGGATCTCTTTGAACTGCGCAGAGGAAGCCCCTGGGAGAAAGACTTGCCTACCTTTGCGACTAAGTTGGAATGGTACAAGTTTATCTCCTAAGCACGCAAAAAAATGATAAAAATTTCTGTCATGAGTGAGGAAGAAGGGTTAGAATCCTTACGAACCGAGTGGAATTGCCTGCTCCAGCAAAGTGCAAGTGATACCATCTTTCTTACCTGGGAGTGGGCCAGCGCGTGGTGGAGAAGTTACAGGGATGGTAAGGAGCTTTGGTTGCTCAGGGTTGAGGATAATGGGGAGTTGCTAGCTCTTGTCCCTCTCTATCGGAAGAGTGTCCACAAAATCTTCCATTACCGTGGCCTCTACTTTATTGGAGACGGATCAGGGGATGCAGATTACCTTGATATCATCATCAGGCCTGATCGAGAGGAGCTAGTAGTGCGTTCACTTGTACAGTTTCTCATAAAGCATCAAGACCAGTGGGATCTCCTCTTCCTGAATGAAGTTCCGGAAACTTCCTTAGGCGGGAAGCTGCTGCAGCAAGCTCTCCGAGAAGTTGGTTGTTATTGGCAACAAACTGAATCTCCCTGTACGTATGTGACCCTGCCCACCAGTTGGGCAGAGTACTTAAAGTATTTGAAACCGCGTATGCGCACGAAGGTGCGTTCTTTGATGGGACAACTGGAGCAAAGCTTCCCAGTGCGTTTTGACTATTGCCGGCGAGTAGAAGACCTTGCCCCTCGGCTGGCGTCGCTTTTTGATCTGCATGGGCGACGCTGGCGCACAAAAGGAGAGGCCGGAGTCTTTATTTCTCCAGAGAAGCAAAAGTTTTATCGAGAGATGTCGGAACTTTTTCTTACTCGTGGCTGGTTGCGATTGTATTCACTGGCCGTGGATAACCACTACATAGCGCATCAGTATTGTTTCGAATACCGCGACACCATTTTTCTCTTACAGGAGGGATTTGATCCGGAATGGGAGCAGTATGGAGTTGGAAACGTGCTGCGGGCCTACGTCTTCCGTGATTGCATTGAACGACAAATCGCAGTGTACGATTTCCTTGGAGGCGTCACGCCTCATAAACTCTCTTGGGGAGGAGTAGTGAAGAAGAGTTTGCGGAACGTTATAGGCCTTCCAACCGTCAAAAATAGGATCTTTTTTGAGATCCCGAAAGCGGTCGCGTTGGGGAAGGAAAGACTAAAGACTATTCTGCCTGAGCCTATGCTCACGTGGGTTCGCGCCTTAAATACAAGAAAATCGTCGTTTTTTGATAGAATGTAAAAATGACCTTCCTGAATATATTACCGCCAGTATTCGTTATGAACCTGTATTACACGGGTATCGGCATCGCGCGGAACTTGTATGGGTATGGCGTCAGAGTCTATGGTTTGTCTTCTGAAAAAGATGCTCCTGGTGTGAAGTCCCGTTTTTTTGATGGTGTGTATGAAGTCCCGAATGGACGAGACGAACCGGAAGCGTTATATCGGCGCCTGCTGGAGATCAGAGAGCACTACACTACACCCCCAGTGATCTTTCCCACTCGGGACTTTGACATCTTGTTCCTCCATCAATATAGAGAACAACTAGCTCCTTTTTACCGCTTACCACAACCGCAGGATCAAACAATCCCGCGGATTTTAGATAAATTAGAAACTGCGCTGGTTGCAGAACGCTGTCATATTCCGATCCCCAAAACTGTCGTCTGCACCTCTGTTTCAGACTTAGAGGAGAAAAGTCGCTCTCTTGACTTTCCGCTCGTTGTGAAGCCTCGGTTTGCATACCAGTGGAGACACAAAGGAACTTGGGAGAAGGTAGGAGCCCGGAAGGCTTTTTTGGTAAGAGCTGCAAATCAATTGCGGGATGAGTACCGTCAATTAACAACAGTCACACAAGAGATCCTCTTGCAAGAATATATTGAAGGGGAGGACTCTGATATCGTCGTATGCTGTTGCTATATCGACCAGAGGGGTAAACTACTTGGCTATTTTACGGCTAGAAAACTGTGCCAAACCCCCCCTCTTTTTGGCACTGGCTGTTTGGTAGAAATAGTAAATATTCCTGAAATCATATCTCCTTCAGTGCAGTTGCTACAGGCGTTTGGTTATGTAGGGTTAGCGGAAATTGAATTCAAACATAATAAGAGCACCAATACTTTTTCCCTTATAGAAGTGAATCCTCGGCATTGGGACCAACACGAACTCGGCAACACTGTTGGTGTGAATCTTACCTGGATTGCGTACCAGCATATTATTGGTCAACACATCGAATCGCGGTCGCCGACTTATAATGGCCGTGTACCGTGTAAGTGGATCGCTGAGAGGGAATTGGTAACCACTGTGATCCAAAGCGTGTTCCGTGAAATTGCTGCTTCGCAGGCAACTCATAGCCAGAAGGCGAGGGTGCGGCAGATGAGTGAGTATTGCAGCATTTTGAAGAAGACGGCGCAAAAATTTGCCGCTCTTCTATATGGACAAAAAATATTTGCAGTCCTGCACGCACGTGATCCACTCCCAGGTTTCCTCCTCTGCAGCCGAATTGCTCGTGAATTAGCAAAGACTATAGTAACGCGCATGGTTGCTCTTATACGTGCAAAAATTTGAGCATTGTTGCTGAGTTTTCCATGGACGCTAAACAAGATGGGGTAAGCCTCTCACTATGGGAACAAGGAGGCGAACATCTCCTGGTTCTTCAACCCTTCATGGACAGTTTGATCGTGCGCGGTGAAGGGTGTTATTTGATAGATGTAGACGGGCGACGCATTCTTGACCTGGCCGCCGGGCAGTTCTGCAGTATTCTTGGCCATAATCACCAACGCTTTATCTCTCGACTGCAACAACAGCTTGACGCCTTGGTGCATTTGGGAGACCAGTATGTTTCGCCAGGAGTGTTAGAGGCAGCCGCGCGACTCGCGGCGATCACACCTGGAGCTCTGGACAAGGTCATTTTCCTCTCTACTGGCTCTGAAGCCAATGAGTGCGCTATGCGCATAGCCAAGACAGTGACTGGACGCACCGCCTTGCTTGCTTTTACGCGCGGCTATTACGGTATATCCCTGGCGACGAGAAATTTAAGCGCAATTTCTGATCATCCTGGGAAAGTCGATTTTCAGCCTGCGCCTGTCAATCAGTATAAGCTCCTGACCCCGGCTTGTCGCCATTGTCCAATCGGCCTTGAACATCCGTCGTGTAATGTTGCGTGTTTGGATGTGTCCTTAGAATTGATTGCCCAACACCTTGAAAATGTTGCTGCCGTAATTATTGAGCCTATTCTCTCTGCGGGAGGAATGATCTTCCCGCCAAAAGAGTATATGCACAAACTCTATGAGACGGCTCATAAAATAGGGGCGTTATTTATCGTTGATGAAGCACAAACAGGCTTCGGACGTTGTGGCCAGTGGTTCGATATACAAAATTATGAGCTTGAGCCTGATATCTTGGTCGTATCGAAAACTGCTGGGAATGGATATCCGGCAGCAGCGGTCATTGTTTCTCAAATGGTGGCAAGGGAATTAGAAACCCAAGGCTTCTCTCATCTTTCGAGCCACCAGAACGATCCGCTTGCGGCCGCAGCGGTGCATGCGGTAATCGATATTGTAGAGGAAGAAAATCTTATTGCGCACAGCCGCCAAATAGGAGGCTATTTTGTAGAGCAGCTCAAATCTCTGCAACAGAAACATGACCTCATTGTCGACGTTAGAGGTCGTGGTTTAATGATAGGATTAGAACTAGCAGGAAAATTCCCTTCCTCGCAGCAGGACAACGCGGCGTTCGCTCTGGCATTGCTCTGCGAACAGAGAGGCGTGCATGTCACTTTTAGCTATTTTGAGCCCGTGATCCGCCTTATTCCGCCTTTGATCATTACGTCACAAGAAATCGAGCAGGCGGTTGCGGTGCTTGATAATGCGCTCACCATTCTTCAGCGCGGCTCTATAAATATTGCGAACCTGCTTCCGAAAAATAAAAGAAGCGGTCCATATATAAGGCGGATGAATGAGCGCTTCTCTCCGTCGAGATTGCTCCGGGGAATGTGGAATACTGCGCCGAGACGATGGGTCGAGAAATTGAAAAAAACGTTGTGACATGAGAAAAATCCTGATGATTGCCTTCCACTATCCCCCTTTTCGTGGAAGCAGCGGAATTCAAAGAACGTTAAAATTCTCTCGACACCTCCCGGATTATGGTTGGCAGCCGATTATCCTCACTGCGCGGCCGAGCGCTTATCCACAAACTGGCAGTGATCTATTAACCGATATCCCCACGGCGGTTCCGGTCAAGCGAGCTTTTTCGCTCGACACGGCTCGACACCTGTCGGTCCGTGGCGCACATCTCCGCTGGATGGCCTTGCCAGATCGGTGGATCAGTTGGTGGATTGGCGCCGTGCCTGCCGGCTTACGCTTGATCCGTAAATATCAGCCGGAGGTGATCTGGTCTACCTATCCTATTGCCACTGCTCATCTGATCGGTTTGACGTTGCATCGCCTAACTGGCGTCCCCTGGATTGCCGATTTCAGAGACCCCATGACTGACACGGACCCTATGACAGGCATAGAGTACCCTCTTGATCCTGCTGTTCGCCGAGTTAATAGGTGGATTGAGCGTCCTACGGTGCGATACTGTACCCAGGCGGTTTTTACCACCCCTAGCACTTTGAATATGTACGCCGAGCGTTATCCGACGCTACCTCCGTCACGCTGGGCGATTATCGCGAACGGTTACGACGAGGAAGATTTTCTCGCTGCCGAGCGGATTGCTCCTCTACGAGCCTCGTCCCACAGTCCGACCGTGCTTGTACATAGCGGAGCCTTGTATCCGACAGCCCGTGATCCGCATACTTTCTTTGACGCCGTTGTGGACTTGCACCGAGCCGGCAAAATTTGCCCGTCTACCCTGAAGATTATCCTTCGCGCCAGCGGCGATGAGGATTATTATCGGCGACATCTCCAACAAAAGGGCATCGACAACATCGTTGTTCTTGAACCGCCGCTTCCCTATCGCGAGGCGCTGGGGGAGATGTTGGCTGCTGATGGCTTGCTCATTTTTCAGGCGTCTAATTGCAACTGGCAAATTCCGGCGAAACTGTATGAATACCTGCGCGCCCGGCGACCG
>DATLYA010000360.1:0-5956 GCA_035575235.1 Candidatus Methylomirabilota bacterium | reverse complement strand
GGATATCCTGCGCAACACTCATCCCGACTGCTCGGATCGTTTCATCGAACTGGCAACGGGGCTGCACAATTTGCGCGTCCAGCATCGCAAGCGTCGCCTGCGACGATGATCCCAAAACCTTATTCCCGATAATGTCTATTGAAGGCGCGCGGCTTGAGCGGCCCTTCGATCCGTTTCCAATCGGTCGGCGGATGTGTATGGTAGAACTGCGTGACCGGACCAAAAAAACCCTGCCGCCCATGTTCTTCTTCGTAGAGCCCTTCCGGAATGGCGACATGCGCTTGTTTCGGGACTTTGCCCTTGGACAACTGGATCTTCATACCACCCTCCTTTGCCCCTTACGGGGCAGTAACGAGCGCCGAGTCCTGAGTGCTGAGGCAGTCCACGCCAAAAGCTCAGTACTCAGGGCTCATTGCTCAGGACTGTATTTGAATTTGGGTAAAACATACTTCGCAAACCGCTCGAACGACGCCATGATCTTTGCATGGTCAAGCCCGCCGAAGTTAATCAGCAAGCTCACAGTGGTGACGCCAGAATTACAAATCTGCTTGATCCGTTCAATACACTGATCCGGATCGCCAAAGATGACTTTGTTGGGATAGAGGTAATCGTAATTAAACCCCTTAAATGCTTCCGGCAGCGCCTTATACATTCTGTACTGCTCTGAATACGCCGTCTCCTGGTTCGCGCTGATCACAGATTGCACATACCGCAGCATCGCCTCGCGAGGCTCTTCCCTCGCCTTTTCTGGAGTTTCGCCACAGTAAAAATGATAGACCCCGAGGATTTCAGGGTCAGTAGTATGCCCGTGCACTTTGCGCGCCTGGCGGAAGAGGTTCATTCTGCCGGCGAGAAATGCTGGATCTGGCGACGCATAGGGCACGACCATGAGGTTGTAGCCCATCTTGCCCGTCCATTCGAAGGATTCCTCGGTAAAGATGCAGGCAACGTACATCGGCGGCGGCTTTTGCACGGGCTTAGGAATGACCCGCAAGTTCTGCACTTTGCGAAACGTTCCTTCGTAGGAAAAGCGCTCCTCGCGCCACGCTTTCAGGATAATATCGTGCGCTTCCTCGAAGAGCGCGCGGCTGTCCGCCATGTTGCGTTCGAACGCATCGTACTCCATCCTCTGAAAGCCGCGGCCAATGCCAAACTCCAGACGGCCGCCGGAGAGACAATCGAGCAGGGCGTACTCCTCCGCAACGCGGATGGGGTCCTGCAGGGGAAGCAGGCAAATGCCGGAACCGATGCGGATGTTTTTCGTGCGCTGCGCCACGGCCGCGCCAAGCACAGGCACGGAGGGCAGATGACCGCCGTAGTTGTGAAAGTGATGCTCGGCGAACCAGACCGAATGAAAGCCGTAGGCCTCCGCGCGGTCAGTTTCCTCCAGCATCTCCTGGTAGAATTGCGCCTCGCTGGCGTGATACTCGGGGAAGAAGCTCGATAGATGGAAGAGAGAAAATTTCATTGTTCCTTCCTTACCTGGCGTTGGAACGAGGGGGAGGATCGTCCCTTCGGGTTATGACTGCAATGCCTCCTGCATGGCGGCTAACAATCGATCAATCTCCTCATCCGTGCCCACTGTGATGCGCAGGCAATCGGATAAGTCGGGCGTCGAAAAATACCGCACGAGAAAGCCCCGGTCTTTGAGGCCGTGATAGAAAGGTTGCTGATTGACTCCGGCTTTCCGCGCGAGCACGAAGTTGGTCTGTGAATCATAGACAAAGTAGCCGAAACGTTGGAGTGCAGCGATCAGGCGGCTACGCGTCGCACGGATTTTCTCAGCGTTCCGCTGCATCCAGGCGTAATCTTCGAGCGCCGCCACCGCGGCGACAATACTCAGACGATCCACATTGTAAGAATCCTTGACTTTCAGGAGCTCGTGAATCAGCTCAGGATGCCCAAAGGCCAACCCCACGCGCAGGCCGGCTAAAGAGAACGATTTGGAAAAGCTGCGTAACACGACGACATGAGGATACCGGTGAACAAGCGAAAGTGCGCTTTCCGCTCCGAAATCGACATAGGCTTCGTCGACCACTAGCACGCCGCGCACTTTCTGCGCGAGCGCTTCGATCTGGTCCAGCGGGTGAGCAATGCCGCTGGGCGCGTTGGGATGGCAGAGAAAAGTCAGTTTCGCCTCAACATCAGCCAGTGACGGCGGGAGGGAAAAATCGACCGGATAGGGAACCTGGACAACCTTTCCCTCTTGCATAGTCACGAGCACATCATACAGGCTATAGGTAGGGACAGGAAACGTGACGCAATCGCCCGGACCAACGAAGGTGCGCATCAGCATGGTCAGCAGATCATCAGACCCATTTCCGACAAGAATATTTTCTCTTTGGAACCCGTATTGCGCCGCCGCCGTATCGCGAAGTCTGTTCGCGACTGGATCGGGATAGAGGCGAAGGTCTTCGTTGATGGCGTGGCGTAGCGCCGTGAAGACGTGCGGCGAGGGGGGATACGGGTTCTCGTTCGAGTTCAGTTTGACATAGCGCTTATCCTGGGGCTGTTCGCCCGGCGTATAGCCGTGCATTTGCCGGATGGCCGGGCGCACCGCCGCCAGGCGTAAGCAAGTCTGAGGTGGAACCGCGGCTTGCCGTATGTCGGCGGATAATGAATCGTGCTGAGGTTTCATCAGAATTTGACTTTCCCAGGGCGGCCTTTGCTATGCTGGAAGAGCATTGCAACCGCCAGACTGCTGCTTTCTATACTCTACTTTGGGAGAAGAGAGAAGCAGGTAGACATCTGATCAATCGAATAGTTGACAGGGAGAGCGCCCATTGCTACTCAACAAGAAATCTCGGGCCTGTGTCAAACACACCTACTTGCAATGCCGATGCCTGCGCCGGAAACAGGGATGGAATGGAGAGGATGGGTGGGGGCATCAAATGGAGGGTCGATGCATAGCAACAGTGGACTGACGTGCAAAATTGTGGGGTTTGTGCTGTTGATCCTCGGTATCTTGAGCGGCGGCAGCGCAAGGAGTGAAGATGAGGAAAAGGCCCCGGCCGTATCAGAAAATTTTCCCTATCCTGCGTCCCTCCGTCCCCAGGTCGAATTTTGGAAAAAAATCTTCTCCACCTACTCAAAATATCAATCAGTCATCCATGATACTGAGAGCATGAAAGTCTACAAAGTGCTGGACTTTCAGCCTTTGCTGAATGAAGAAGGGATGGACGAGGCCACTGTCCTGCAGATCAAACAGGATCAAACGAAGATCGAGATTGAGCACATTCGCTCCATGTTGTTGCGTTTGCATAAATGTCATCCCACCTGCGAAGGGCTCGGCGCCGAGGAACAGAAAATCTGGAACCTCTACCGCAACGTCAAAGACTCGGACAAGTTTTTAGCCGCGGCAGGAGAAGATCGCATCCGCGCGCAAACTGGCATCAAAGAGCGCTTCGCGGAAGGGATTCGGGTATCCCGTCGGTACCTCAAGGCGATGGAAGCGATTTTCCGGCAAGAGGGGGTGCCGATTGAGCTGACGCGTTTACCCTTTATCGAGTCGAGTTTCAACGTACAGGCAAACTCGAAGGTGGGAGCTGCCGGCATCTGGCAATTCATGCCATCAACGGGGCGGTTGTACAACATGCGGATCAATCACATGGTCGACGAACGTCGCGATCCGCTGATTGCCAGTGAAGCCGCGGCAAAGTTCCTCAAAGCGAATTATGAGAGACTCGGCACCTGGCCCTTGGCGATCACCGCATACAATCATGGACCTGGCGGCTTAGCGAAGGCCGTTGAGCAATTAGGAACAACCGACATTGGCATTATCCTGAAGTACTACAAAGGCGGTCGCTTCGGCTTTGCGTCGCGCAACTTCTACCCTGAGTTCCTGGCGGCGCTAGAGGTGGAGAAGAATTCTGAAGCTCATTTCGGCCCGCTGCATACGGAGGCGCCGATTGCTCATGATGAAATCACTATAGAGCTGCCGGTTCCTTTGCGGACTGCCGCGCGCTTTGCCGGCACTGACGAAGAAGAGTTGATCTTTCTCAATCCCGCACTTGGAGATTCCGTGCGCGCCGGGCGAACGTCGATTCCGCGTCATTATGAACTTCGGATTCCTTCCGGCTCGCTAGCCAGGTTTTTGCAGGCGTATAGCCCCTGGCAAGTAGAAGAGCGGGCGCGGCTGGCTGCCTTGGAGCGGGAGCGCAAGGTGCGGCTGGCGGCGCTGCGCGCTAAATGGGCAGCGCGAACAGCTGCGCTACGCGCGCGTAAGGGGAAAGGGAAAGCGACCTTCGTGAGCGCCCGCAGTGACTCGCGGGGAGGCGTGCGTCAGGCTGATCGCACCGAGACGCGTTCCCGCAAGCGTCGAGGGTGAGAAAGGTGAGTTGGAAAGACAAAGTCCTTCTGCAGCAAGGCGATGTTACCGACGCTGACGTTGACGCCGTCGTCAATGCTGCCAACACGCAATTACAGCTTGGCGCCGGAGTCGCCGGCGCGATCCGCCGCAAAGGCGGTCCCACGATTCAACAAGAATGCGATGCGATTGGACCGATTGCCTTGGGGGAAGCCGCTCTTACGGGTGGTGGGCAACTGAAGGCGCGGTATGTGATCCACGCCGCAAGTATGCATCTCGGCGGCTTGACGAGCGAAGATAGTCTGCGTCAGGCTACGCGGAATAGCCTGAAGAGGGCAAACGAGAAGCAGCTGACCTCTTTAGCTTTCCCAGCGATCGGGACAGGCGTCGCTGGGTTTCCTATGGATCGCTGTGCTGAGGTGATGCTCGAAGAAGTCAAAACCCACCTGAATGGTCAAACCAGTCTGCAACGGGTCCTTTTTGTCCTCTTCGACGCACCCTCCTTGCAGGTGTTTCAACGCACTCTCGCCACGATGCCGGAGTAGTCGTCCAGTTTCGTAGGGGCGGTGCACGCACCGCCCTCATAGTCCCCTATTTCCCACTCGCCATTTTCCAGCCGCTGTTCACTTCTGCAGCAACGGAGCTGATCGCATTGCCAATAGCGGTAACAAGTTCGTCGATTTGCTCCCTGGTGATGATTAACGGCGGGCACAGGGCAATGTTATTCGGACCTGCGACACGGCAGATGACTCCGTGTTCAAGCGCGCGTTCCCAGGCTTTACGGGCGATCTGCAGATCAGCCGGGAACATTTCTTTGGTCTTGCGATCCTTGACTAATTCCACTGCGGCGATCAGTCCCTGACTGCGGATATCTCCGACGATGGGGATGGCGCGCAAGGTTTCTAGTCTCTTTCGTAAATATTTGCCCTGTTCGCGCGCCTTCTGCACAAGCTTTTCTCGCTCGAGAATTTCCAGGTTGGCCAGACCGGCAGCGCACACGACGGGATGGCCGGTATAGGTGTAGCCGTGCCAGAAAGCGTAATCATCGCCTGTCGCCAGGAAGGTCTGGAAGATCTCTTCTTTGAATAAGACGAGACCAAGCGGCAGGTAACCGCTGGTGACGCCCTTAGCAGAGACAAGGATGTCCGGCGTTACGCCATAGCCAGCCGAGGCGAACATTGATCCAGTGCGGCCAAAGCCGGTGATGACTTCATCGCACGCCATGAGAATGTCGTACTTTGTGCAAATTCCGCGGATCTTGGGCAGCCACTCCGGCGGCGGCACGATGACGCCGCCAACGCCTTGAATGGGCTCGGTGATAAAGGCGCCAATCGTGTCTGCGCCTTCACGCTGGATGATTCGTTCCAGTTCAGTCGCGCAGTCGATCTGACAGGCTGGATATGTCTTGCCGAGTTCACAACGGTAGCAATACGGTCTGGCCATGTGAATGACGCCCGGCAGGCCAGGATCCATTTGGTTGTTAAAAATGGGGATGCCGCCGAGAGAGGCCGCGCCGCTAGACGAGCCATGGTACGCCTGGTTCAGGCTGATAAATTTGGTCTTGCCCGGCTGACCTTTGGCTTTCCAATACGCGCGGGTGAGGCGAATCACGGTTTCGTTCGCTTCCGAACCGCCTGAAGTAAAAATCAC
>DATLYA010000359.1:0-31654 GCA_035575235.1 Candidatus Methylomirabilota bacterium | reverse complement strand
TTGACGGTGAAGCACAAACTGCCGTATATCGATGACGCCGCCCGGCGTTTCATTGCGCAGTGTCCGTTTGTGATTCTCGCTACGGCGGACGCCCAAGGCCGCTGTGACGCCTCTCCGAAGGGCGACCCGCCGGGGTTCATCCATATTGCCGATGAGCGTACGCTCTATATTCCGGATCGCTCCGGCAACAAGATGTTTCAAAGTATTAACAACATCCTGGAAAACCCGCACATCGGTATGATCTTTATCATCCCCGGCGAAGAATGGACCATGCGTATTAACGGCGCTGCGCGCATTGTCGATGACGCCGCGCTGCTTGAACAGCTCAGCGCACGCGGTCGCCCTGCGCAGTTGGCGATCGAGGTCAAGATCGAGGAGTGCTATTTCCATTGTCCACGTTCCTTCAAGCGAGCGGAATTATGGAACGCCGAAAAATTCCGCCGCTACGAGGGGGACTCGTGGGGAAAAATCCTCGGTCAACGTACGAAGCTTGATCCCGCGAAGATCGAGAAGTTAGAGCAGCGCATTGAGGAGGGAGTAAAGCATTTGCCGTAAGCTCCTTTTGTTTCTCGGCAGCCATCGACTGGAGGGTGTCTGAGAGTGCGAGGAGCCCCTTCGACCAGGCTCAGGGCAGGCTCCGGCGACGAAGCACTCTCTAGGTGCGGGCGAAGATTGCTTCGCCGCGCTCGCAGTGACAGGCTCCTTTGACCTCTTAGACACCCTCCAGGGTGGTTTGCCACTGCCTGTGTCCTCAGGAATTTTGCCGAACAAGATCGGCAATTGCGACTCTGGTGGCGCGGGCTTCTCGCCCGCGCTGGACAGGCTTCTAGCCTGTCCTATCCTTCCCTGCCTTATCGATTTTACTTGTCAACTCTCAGTAGAGGGGCGCCCTTGCGATCGCCCGGGGCGGCTACCGCGTGTCTTCAATGACGCCGTGCCGGAGGGCGAAGCGAATGAGATCCGCGGTGGTTTCTAGCTCCAGCTTACTGAACAGCCGGGCGCGGTAGGTGTCGACAGTCTTTGTACTGATATGCAGCTCTTGAGCGATCTCTTTACTCGTGCACCCTTCGGCGAGACGCCTCAACACTTGGAACTCCCGGTCCGAGAGCGACTGGAGCGGCGATTCGCCAACGCTTCTGCGGGTAGAACGCTTGGACAGGGCTCCCGACAGTTCTGCAGGAAAATAACACCCGCCGGCAGCGATTTGCCGAATCGCAGCGACCACCTCCTGACTTGGCGCGTCTTTGCCGATAAACCCATGCGCTCCGGCTTGTAAGGCGCGCATTGCATATTCTTCATTAGCGTGCATCGTCAGGATTAATATTCGGGTGTGCAAGCCTTCCCTGAGCAGGCTCTTTGTCGCTTCAATACTCTCAAGCCCGGGATTGGAGAGATCCATGACCGCGATATCCGGACAAAGTCGGCGTAAGAGACGCAATCCTTCTTGGCTGTCGCTCGCTGCGCCGACTACCTGGATATCAGGACAGTCTTGTAAGAGGCGTCGCAGCCCATCGCGGAGAAGCGCATGGCCATCGACCAGAAGCACGGTGATCATGATGAAATCCCTTCACAAGCAACGGAACTTCCAGCGTGACGGGAGCCCTGCGCCGCCACAGGCTGCTTATGTACGAGGGGTGTACTTTCTGGTCAACGGTTTCTCAATAATCCAAAAGAAGAGTTTTTTGTGGTGCTAGAGGAGGTAAAAAGCATTGAAGCATTGCTTCATCGGGCCATTGGGTCATTGAGGAAAGACAACCCCGCGATCGCCTCATGGCCTAATCCGTCAATGACTTAATGGTTTTACGCGTCTTCGTATTTCGGTTCGCGCTTCTCCAGAAATGCGGCGATGCCTTCTTTGACATCGTTGGTGCGCGTGGTGAGAATCTGGTTGCGATCTTCCATGGCAATGGCGGCTTCCAACGTCGGCGCGTCTACCGAGTAACGCAGACATTCTTTAGTCAGGCGCACCCCCAGCGGAGAATGGCGCAGGATCTTGCGCGCCATCTCTTCCGCGGCGCGGTCTAATTCGGCGTCCGGCACGACGCGGGAGACCAGTCCGGTCGCCAACGCCCGTTGGGCGTCGATGAAATCTCCGGTCAGCAGCAACTCCGAAGCGATGGATGAACCGACGATGCGCGGGAGGAAGTAACTGACGCCAACGTCACAGGCTGAGAGACCGATGCGGATGAACGCGGCGTTCATCCGCGCCGATTCGCCGGCAATGCGAATGTCGCTCGCCAGGGCGAGGGCGAAGCCGCCTCCCGCTGCTGGACCATGCACGGCGGCGATGAACGGTTGCGGCGCGCGATGGATCTTAATGGCCAATTCGGCGATGCGTCGTTGCGCACGGAGCCCTTCCGCGACAGACTCCCGTCCGCTGGCGGCGCTCGACCCGGCGCTCGTCTCCTTGAGATCAAGCCCGGCGCAAAACGCGCGCCCCGCGCCGCGTAGAATGACGACACGAATGCTCTGATCGTCATGCAGCATATCGAGCACGTTGTGTAATTCAGTGACAAATTGTTGGCTTAACGCATTGAGCGCGTGAGGGCGATTGAAGATAAGCCAGAGGAGGCCGCCATCGCGGCGGAGTTCGAGGGTGTCGTAAGCGTTGTTCATGAGTCTTGAACCTCATAATTTTGTGTTGATTATCTTTTGGGTTATGCGCTATTGAGTCATCGAACCATTGAATCATTGAGTCATTGGAGGATTGCTCAAGCGAGAGCGCATGATGATGAGTTCTCAATGACCCGATGGCCCGATGATTCAATGATTGAATAAGACAATGACTCAATCAAATGAGCGACCGTGACTGACAGCCGTCCACATTGATGCATGCGCCGGAAACCCAGCGGGCGCGGTCGGAAGCGAGAAACACGACAACATCCGCAACTTCCTCCGGTGTCCCGAAACGGCCAAACGGCAACTCGGCTTTCACGAAGGCGGCGATCATCTCTGGATTTTCTTTTTGTCGTCGTTCCCACGAACCGCCGGGAAACAAAATTGAACCTGGGGCAACGCTGTTGACGCGAATCCCTTGCGGCGCCAGCTCGCGCGCCATTTCCTTGGAGAGACTAATCATGGCGGCTTTGGCGGCGTTGTACGTCATCGGCCCGCCCCATTCGCGTCCATAAATGGAAGCAATGTTGATGACACAACCGCTTTTTCGCGCGCTCATCAGCGGCGCGACTAGACGGCACAGGTCTAACGCGGAGAAGAAGTTAAGAGCAAAACCAGCTCTCCAATCCTCGGCTGACGCGGTTAAGTTTCCTCCAGGACGCGAGCCGCCGACATTGTTGATCAAAATATCAACCTGCCCGAACCGTTTTTGCGTTTCATCGACCCAGCGCCGGGCCTCCTGTTCATTTGTCACATCAATCGCCAGCGCGAGCGCTTCCGTTCCTCGCTGGTGGATTTCCTTGGCGACCTGGGCAACGCCTTCTTGTCCGCGCGCACATACGCTAAGGCGACAACCTTCCGCCGCCAGACCGAGTGCGATTGCACGACCAATGCCGCGGCTCGCACCGGTCACCATTGCTACTTTGCCTCTAAGTCCAAGGTCCATGGTTCCTCCGTAAATAGCTCTCAGCGTTCAGCAATCAGCCAGACAAAGGATAAATACGTCGAGTTTCTTGCCTGATGTTATTGCTAAAAGCCGACTGCTGCTAGCTGATAGCTGAAAGCTCCTCACCTTGCCAGAGTGAACGCTCTCCGGTTAGATTAGTCGGCTCTGCCGTAAAGGGGGTGTCCATGCCAAACCATTTCATCCTGGAAAAGGATGGTCGTATTGCCACCTTGACGTTTAACCGTCCCGAAAAACGCAATCCTCTGAACGAGGAGATCATCTTAGAATTCGAGAATCTGTTGCATGAGGTTCGTGACGATAAAGACGTGCGTGTGCTTATCTTCACCGGCACGGGAAACACGTTTTCCGCTGGAGCGGATCTGTCGCAGGTGAAGGGCGTCACCGATAAAGAAGAGCGGCAGCGCATCTTCGCGCCGCTTGGCAAACGGCGTGCGCGTCTGATTGGCCGCGCCATCAATGTGCTGGTGAACCTGGAGCAAGTGACTATTGCCGCTGTGAACGGGTACGCGGCTGGTGGTGGATGGACTCTGGCCTTGGGATGCGACTTTCGTATCGCGGTGGAAGAGGCGGAATTTTGGTTTCCTGAGGTAGACCTCGGTGTCCCGCTCAGTCCGGCGTCAACCGCCTTGGTCGTGGCGCATGTTGGTCCCACTGTAGCGAAGGAAATCATTATTAGCTGTCGCCGCTATAAGGCGGCCGAGTTGCTCCCGCTCGGATTGGTCTCTCAAGTAGTGAAAAAAGAGGAGCTGCTGCCTGCCGCGCGACGATTCGCGGAGAGTCTGGCTAATAAAAATCCAACGGCAGTGATGGCGTCGAAAGCGACAATTAATGCGCTGGCGTTTGGCAATAGCGTGGTGCGGCCCGATTTATTGTTGGCACGGGAATAAAGCGAGCACATGGGGGGCGAGGCGACCTCGCCTCTACAGCAGAAGAGGAACAGTCTATGAACTGGCAACACGAATATGAGAAACGACTGACCTCAGCCGAAGCGGCAGTCAAAATTGTGAAGTCCGGCGATCGTGTGGCGATTCCGGTCTATTCCAATCCCTCGTTGATCGCCGGGGCTTTAGCGAACCGACTGCATGAACTGAAGGGCGTCACCATTCTCATTGGCGCCGCGGCGTCAGACCTGGCGTGGTATCACCCCGAAGCGGCGGATGCGTTCATGATCGAGCCATGGTACACCAGCCCGTACCTGCCGAAACCCGTCCGGCAAATGGTCAACGAGAACCGCAGCGATCATCGCGTCTGTCCCAGCGCACTGTTGACAAAACTTCTGGACGAAGGGCGTGAAGGCGCTCAGCCGCCGGACGTCGTGCTGCTCGACGTCTCTCCGCCGGATCACAACGGCTATGTGAGTTTTGGCGGCGGCGTGTGGGACAAGAAGGAGCTGATTCAACATTCCCGCGCAGTAATCGCTGAGGTGAACAAGAGCTTTATCCGCACTGGCGGTGATAATTTTATGCACCTCAGTGAGATTGACTTCTTCGTCGAGCTGCCGGGATCGGAAGAATTCCGTCCGCCGTTTCCGGCGATCGAGCTGAGCGAACAGGTAAAAAAGATCGCCGCGTTTGTCGCGCCGTTGATCAAAGACGGCGATACGATCGAAGTAGGCGCCGGCAGTACGAGCGAGGCGCTCGTGCAGGCGGGCGTGTTCGCCAACCGCAACGATCTCGGCTGGCATACCGAGCGCATCCCGCGCGGCGGCGTGGAATTAGTCAGACAAGGCATTTTTACTGGGGCCAGGAAAACGCTTCATAAAAGCAGAGCGGTGGCGACCGCTATCGCGTTCAGCCGTGAGGAGCGGGAGTTCGTGCATCAGAACCCCACCTTTGAGTTGTACGGCGTGGCCTATGTGAATCACCTGCGCACTATTGCCGCGCACGACAATATGGTGGCGATTAATAATGCGCTGCGCGTGGATCTCACGGGACAAGTCGTGGCCGATTCGTTTGGTCCGCGCATGTTTACCGGCACGGGCGGGTTGCCGGAGTATGCGATTGCCTCGGTTTACTCGAAGGGGGGGCGATCCATTATCGTACTGCCGTCCACGACCTCGGACGGAAAAATTTCCCGCATCGCGCCAGTGATTGAAGAGGGCAGTTTCATCACCTCGCCGCGGCAGTTTACCGACTATGTTGTCACCGAGTACGGAGTGGCGAAACTCTTCGGCAAAACACAGCGCCGTCGCGCCGAGGAGTTGATCGCGATTGCGCACCCTGATTTTCGTCCGGAATTGGAGAAAGCGGCAAGACGCCTTTTCTGGCCCTGAGGGAAAGAAGCGGCCTCACGCACTACGTCACACGTCACACGTGACGCGTAATGCGTGTTGCGTGACCTTGTATTTGGCAGTGTTGTATTGCATGAAGGGGTAAAGGGTATGACAAACAAAGAACAATGCCCAGAAATTCGCGCGGAAATTAGAAAATTGTGTAGCAAATACGGTGATGAGTATTGGCGGAAACTTGATCGTGACCGCAAATATCCCGAACAATTTGTGCAGGAATTGACCGACGCCGGATGGCTCGCTGCGTTGATTCCGGAACAGTACGGCGGCTCCGGACTATCGATGAAAGAAGCGAGCGTGATTCTGGAAGAAATCAACCGCTCGGGCGGCAACTCCGCCGCCTGTCACGCCCAGATGTACATCATGGGCTCGCTGCTGCGCCACGGCAGCGAGGAGCAAAAGCGCCAGTATTTACCGAAAATCGCCAGCGGTGAGATACGCCTGCAGGCGTTCGGCGTGACTGAACCTGACGCCGGCTCCGACACCACGCATATCCGCACCTTTGCCCGCAAGGATGGCGATTTTTATATTGTGAATGGCGGGAAAATTTTTACTTCACGGGTGCAGCACTCGGACATGCTGCTGCTGCTGGCGCGCACGACGCCGTATGAGCAGTGTCAGAAAAAGACCATGGGCATGAGCATTTTTCTGGTCGATCTGCGCACGGCAGGCGATGCGCTCGAAGTGCGCCCGATCGACACCATGGTGAATCATGAGACCAATCAATTGTTCTTCCGCGATCTCAAGGTGCCGAAGGATAATCTCATCGGGGAAGAAGGGCGCGGCTTCTATTACATTCTGGACGGCATGAACGCGGAGCGCATCCTGGTGGCGTCCGAGTCGATCGGCGACGCCCGCTGGTTTATCGAGCGCGCCGTACGCTACGGCAAAGAGCGGGTTATCTTTGGTCGTCCGATCGCGCAGAATCAGGGCATTCAGTTCCCTATTGCTCAGGCCTATGCGCAGACCGAAGCTGCGGACCTCATGCGGTTCCGCGCGGCGGAACTGTTTGACGCCGGTGAAGCCTGCGGTCCCGAGGCCAATATGGCGAAACTGCTCTGCGCCCAGGCGGCGTGGGCGGCGGGCAATGCGGCGCTCGACACACACGGCGGCTACGGATTTGCAGCCGAGTATGACGTGGAACGCAAATTCCGTGAATGCCGCCTGTTTTCTATTGCGCCAATCTCGAACAATATGGTGCTTAACTACATTGCCGAGCATGTGTTGGGGATGCCGCGCTCCTACTGAAACGTGGGGCGTGAGCCGTGTTACATGATACGAGCGGTCATGCTTCTATAACGGTTTGCATTTGTACGAAGAAGTCGTTTTTGAATCCCTTCTCCCCTTGTGGGAGAGGAACAGGGTGAGGGGTAAAGAAAAGAAAGCATATTCACCCATCCAAACGAAAATCGCTGTAGTGCACGCACCACGTTTTACGCAACACGCGTCCCGCTAATAGAAGACAAGAAAAGGAGAAGATGCAAATGAAAGTCGACACTGCCTTTTTCCCGTCAACGTTTGACGCGGCGGCGCAAACGGCGCGGCGAGCGGAGGAACTCGGGTTCGATGGATTGTGGAGCGCGGAGACGAGCCATGATCCGTTTTTTCCGTTAGTCGTCGCCGCGCGGGAAACACAGCGCATTAACCTCGGCACCGGCGTTGCCATTGTGTTCCCACGTAGTCCCATGGTGCTGGCGAATATCTGTTGGGACCTGCAAGCCAACTCCAAAGGCCGCTTCATTCTGGGGCTCGGCACGCAGGTCAAGGGTCACAACGAGCGCCGTTTCAGCGTGAAATGGGTGTCGCCGGTCAAGCGCCTGCGCGAAGTCATCCTCTCGTTGCGCGCGATTTGGGATTGCTGGCAGCATAACGCCAAATTGGAATTCATCGGAGAATTTTATCAGTTTACCTTGATGACGCCGTTTTTTAATCCCGGGCCGATTGAACATCCGAAAATTCCCATCTTCATTTCAGGATTAAATCCGCTGATCACCCAGCTCGCCGGCGAACTCTGCGAGGGATTTTACATTCATGGCTTTCATTCGGCGAAGTACATTCATGAGACCGTGCTGCCTAACCTACAAAAGGGCTTAGCCAAAGCCGGACGAAAGCGAGAGGAGATGTCGCTGATCACCGGAACCTTTATCGCTAGCGGCGCCACGCGTGATGAGGTGGAAAAAGCCAAAGGGCCGGTGAAACAGCAAGTGTCGTTCTACGCCTCGACGCGCACCTACAAAGGCGTGCTTGACGCCCACGGCTGGGGCGACACGTGTTTCAAATTGAGCGCCAAAGCGGCGAAAGGCGAGTGGACAAGCATGGCGGAGGAGATTACCGACGAGATGCTGGAAGAGCTGGCGATCGTCGGCACGTATGACGAAATCGCCAAGAAACTGGCCGCGCGCTACAAGGGCGTGCTTGATCGCGTCGTTGTCGGGCTTGGCGCGCCAGAGCGGCAGGACGCGGGACGGTCGCGCGAGTTTATTCAAGAAATGAGGAGGCAAATGGGCTCTTAGCTTTTCGCCAGAAAGGCTCTGCCTCATCATGAAGTTCTCGATTTTAGCTAAGAGCTACTAAGAGCTGAGAAACAGGGGGAGCGCGAATGGGAAATCTTACCGACAAGTACTGTATAGTCGGCGTGGGAGAGACGCCGCACATGCGACCGTCGAACCGCACGACGTTGTCGATGGCGTGTGAAGCCGTGAAGAAAGCGATGGCCGACGCCGGCCTAGAGCCGCGCGACATTGACGGCATGACGAGTTATCAGGCCGGCGATTCAACCACTTCAAATCACGTCGCCACCTCGTTAGGCATCCGTCTCAATTACTCGCTCGACATCATGGGCGGCGGGTCCAGTACGGAAGCGTTGATTGCTCACGCCGTTGGCCTGCTGGAAGGCGGCTATTGCAAGACGATTGTCATCTTCCGTTCGATGAATGGCCGCTCTGGCCGCCGCATGGGCGGGCAAGCTCCGAGCGGACCCGTGCCGCCAACGCAAGCTGCGGGCGATCAGCAATTCTACATGCACTGGGGCTGGACGACGCCCGCACAGTGGTTCGGCATGTCGGCGATGCGCTATTTGCGCGACACCGGAGCGACGACGAAAACGTTTGCGGAAGTTGCTGTAGCGCATCGCTACCACGCCAGCCTTAACCCGAAAGCGATCATGCGCGCGCCGATTACGATTGAGGATCACCAACGCTCCCGTTGGGTGTCAAAACCGTTTCGTCTGCTGGATTGCTGCCTGGAAACAGACGTGGCTGCAGCGATCATCGTCACTTCACGCGAGCGCGCCTTTGATCTGCGGCAGCCGCCGGTCTTCATTATGGGCGGTACGGCGCGCACCATGGCCCCGAGCCCGTCCTGGAACTATTCGCGGCCTGAAATTCATTATGTCGCCGGCAACTATGGGAGAAACCGGCTCTTCGGTATGGCGGGCATCAGTCAGAAAGATGTTGACATTATCTCATGCTACGACGCCTTCACTTTCACAACCATCATCCAGCTCGAAGCGTACGGATTCTGCGGCAAGGGTGAGGCGAAAGACTTTGTCAAAGGCGGACGACTGCAGATTGATCACGAGTTGCCCTCCAATCTCTCCGGCGGCCACCTGTCGGAAGGCTATACCCATGGCATCAGCATGGTGATTGAAAACGTCCGACAGTTACGCCATCGAACGGATGACGCCTGTCCGCGGTGGGCGGAAGGCGTTCACACCTACGATCGCACGGCAGGATGCCGCCAGGTGAAGAAAGCCCGTATTGCCGCATGTCTCGGGTGGGGAACGGAAGCCACCTCCAGCTCAGCGATTCTGCGAGGGATTATCGGGTAAGGGAGAGACCTATCATGCCAGGCCCAATTGATTACAGCAAAATTGTGATCATCCCCGACTTCGACACCGCCGAATGGTGGATGGGAACGAAACAACGAAAATATCTCGTGCGACAATGTAAAAATTGTGGACACAAATGGTTCCCGCCATTTCCTGCGTGTAGCAAATGCACCTCCATGGATCTCACCTGGTTCGAGACGGCAGGCAAAGGCGTCATTCATAGCTATGTCGTCGTGACGCAGCCGATCCTCAGCGCGTTTATTGAAGCCGTGCCTTATGTGGTTGGCTTGATTGAATTGGAGGACTGCCGCGAAGCTGACGGTTCGCTGGTGCGCGTCGCCGGCGTGCTGCTGGACGACGAAGACGCAGTCGCGATAGGCTTACCGGTGCAGGTGGTGTTTGAGGAAACGAAGGACCCGAACATCGTCATTCCACGTTGGAAGATTAGCGGGACGGCGGAGCATACCTGGAAGTTTACCGAGTGACAGGCGTGCAGAACGTCTTTGAGGTTGGTTAACAAGCCGCCGCATCGCTAAAGACAATGCGAAAACGCCAAGCAGCCGTATGGGGAGAATTCTAGGCGCACCAGCAACGAGTAATTAATGACAATAACGAGTCGCCGGTCGCGCCGGACTACCGCTCGCTCGCAGACTGGAGCAAATCCGCCGACGGGAAGGGCGCAAGCGACATGAGTAAAATGAACGAAATAATGAAGCGTGTGGTTGAGGAACAGCGGTTAGGATTCATGGCGACGGTCTGTGCAGATGGCACGCCAAACCTCTCACCCAAGAGTCTGACCTTCGTCCTTGACGACGAACATCTGGTGATTGGAGAAGTGCGGTCGCCCGGCACCATCGCCAACCTGACAGCGCGGCCAGCCGCTGAGATCAATGTCGTAGATCCCATCGCGCGCAAGGGGTTTCGTTTCAAAGGCGACTGTCGTGTCTACGCGGCAGGCGCGGAGTTCGAGGCGTTGGCGGCCTTTCTGCGGTCGAAAGGAGCTAAAAGTCCCATTCGGTCTGTAATTGTCATGAGGGTGGCCCGCGCGCAACCGCTCATATCCCCCGCGTATGACTTGGGAATGACTGAACAGGAGGTGCGGCAACGGCAAATGGAGCGTGTCCGCGAGCTGAACAAAGATGTTGCCAATGACGCCCCGCCTGAGGCGTCGCCGCCCTGCCGCGCTTTGAACAGGGGAGAATGTCGATAATCAAGATCAGCATCCTACTATCCTAATCAAGAAGGGAGCAGATTTGACATGTGGACTGCCCCCCTTGCATGAGACCGGTGGTTACGCACACTGCGGTGGTCCAAGGGGTGAGAGATGGCGCTCCAACGACGGAAGTTTCCCCGAGAGTTCAAACTGCCAGTGGTGCGCGAGGTGGGAGCGGGCAAGCCGGTCGCGCAGGCAGCGCGGGAGGATGACGCTGCCGCCCTTCCAGCAGTCCGATGGACAGGAAGGCCGAATGTTGCCGTGGCGCACCGAACAAAGAGCGGACAGGAAAAACCGCTTGATTCCTCCTCATGCGGAAACCTCCTCAGTCTCACAGCGATCACCCTCACTGTACATCATTGAGATGCTGGAGAAAACTCCGGGGCGTGAAGGCTAAGCGATGGAAACGGAAGCGAGGAGGGTAGAGCGACAATCATCAGCGTGCGCGCAGGATAACCGCTGTGAATAGGATGCGACCCTAGGCCCCGGAGGTGGAAAGGAGGCGCCCCCGTGTTTTTTAGAGGAGTCGTTCCCTTCCCAGGAAACATAGTGAACACGACGCTGCGGAAAGGAAAGAGGCAATCTTGCGGCGGTTCGTGCTGTCCCTCACAGTCACGGTAGTCGTTGTGGTCCTTGTCGTACTCATTCTGGTCGGCCACGAGGTCAGACAGGGCCGTGTATCAGAGTCGCGGCTGC
Source organism: Candidatus Methylomirabilota bacterium (assembly GCA_035575235.1). Classification (GTDB taxonomy): domain Bacteria; phylum Desulfobacterota; class Binatia; order Bin18; family Bin18; genus SYOC01. Next base: position 20,046 of record DATLYA010000359.1, on the reverse strand, counting down.
AGGAGGAGCCTGCGTGTGAGTCGCTGTCGGACCAGAGAGCAGACCACACCGTCTCTATATTAGTCAGCCTCCTGGTCAGCCACCCCGGTAGCGTCTGCGTGCGCATCGTGAACGGCGCCCAAGCACTCATCACCTACACCATTAGGACTCTACGGTTGGAACGCCGCTGGTTAGGGGTTCTCTGGTTTCCATATGTCCGCCCACGCGATGTCCTATCAGTGGTAGGAGGAACCACCATGCAGGATGGACTGCCTACGGTGCTGCCAGGGGTGTATCGTGACGTGTCTCTCTGCTCCCCCGACACGCCTGGAGGGATGTATCGGGTGCGCTTACGCTATCGCGTCAGGGGTGAGAAGGGGGAGCCGACCGTCCACTCGGCGGCCTTCTCCCTCCCATGAGAGCTCTTGCAGCGGCAGGGTAGGCCTGTCTATCGAGAGTTCAGCAGCGAGCTTACTCGACGGCGATATCCAAAACTGAGAGCATTTGCATTTCCCACCGCCGATGATCAAACCGTTCTCGCACAAGCGCCGGTCCTGCCTGCCGAAGAGTCTCCCTCAGCTTGTTGTCTCGTCGTAAACGGTCAATAGCGTGAATCGCTGCGACGATGGCGCGTTCCTTGCCTTCCGAATAGGGCGGAAGGAGTAGCGAGCGAAACAGGGGATCCTGGCCAACCGTGCGCATGACGCCCACTGGCGCGGCAATAACAGGTAGCCCACACGCTAACGCCTCGACCATGGCCAGCCCAAACCCCTCATACCGAGCGGGATGAAAAAGAAAGTCGGCAAGGGAAAGCCTCTCCGCCACCTCTTCCCGGTCAACGTTCTGCACGATCCTGAGCCTCGGGCCGATGAGCGGACAGGATGCTCCACTGCCAAGCACAAGCAGCCAAAAGACGTCCGTTGTTCTCGTTATCACTTGCTCAAGCACATCGATCGCTTTATCGAGGTCCCAGCGCGCGAGAAACACGCCCACGAACGCGTCCTGGGGAATGGCGTGTTTCTCGCGCAGTTCTTGGCGGTTCGTACGAGGAAAAAAGATCGAACGGTCCACTCCTGTGGGCGCCGTAGAGATCAACTTCGCGGCGTAGTGCGTGCGGGCTTCATCGGCAACGCTTTCACTGACGGCGATGACTTTTTTCCCAATGGTTGAGAGTCGCTCGGCCCCGAAGCCAAACAGCGACCGGACTTCGAGATACCAGTCTTGCGAAAAGAGTTCGCGGTTCTCCTCGGCGTATTGGGCGTGCGTGGAGTGGAAGATCGTGTACGCCGGGATGCGCGGCGGAAAGTAGCCAAAACCAAAGAACGCATGGGAGATGACAAAGTCGTATTGATGATCAACCCAATAGAAAGCCCGCCCCAGGCGGTACAGTTTGTGAAGAAACGGACTGCGCCATGGAGTGGAGGATCCCGATTCCTCTGCTGGACCAGGGAGGCGGTCGAGGTGATAAATATCAACCACAACGTCGCGCGCCTGGAGAAGGTTCACAAGTTGTTGGGTATAGACTTCGATCCCTCCCTTGAACGCAGAAGGGTCGAACGCCGTCAGAATCGCGCAGCGTTTTTTCATTGCGGCTCTACGGGGTCGTGCGTGTGGCGTAATACAAGATGCGCATCGCCGACCTCAGCGGTTCACGCCGGACAACAACGAAGCGTTCAGAAAGGCAGCGTTCGAAATACCCTGTATGGTAGTCCTCGTAATGGTCGGCTTTGTGCCGGAGCAGCGTCTGCACCATCGGATCATCGCGCGTGACAAACTCAATGACTAAAGACGGCGCCATCTCGGCGAGCCAGTCAACGAACTCTGTGAGCGGGATGTGGTTGCCAATCACCACATGGTGAATCAACGCGAGGCATAACACGAGATCCGGCTTGCCGCGCTCCACCAAAGCGCCGCGCTCGCGTCCGCGCCAGCCGAGATTCGGCGACGGATCCGCCAGGTTATTCACGAGCGGCAAAATGGAGCGATTCTTTTCTGCTTTTAGCGCCTGGTAGAGGCGTTCAATAACGAGCGCATCGGCGTCGATGGCGACAACATACGACGCATGGTCTGCGACCATACGAGAGAACACGCCAAGGTTGCAACCAAGGTCCCACACGAGCCGCCAGGGGCGGGAGCGAGCAACCTGTCTGACAAACGCCGCTTTTTGCTCGTGGTCGCTGTCGCTGTACGGCGCCTGGCTCTCATAGTCCGCCCAAGCTGATGTGGTGCGTTTCCAGCGCAGCCGTTGAACGATTTTCTTCAAGCGCCGGAGATTCGCCTGAATCACCGCCTTGTGGAAACCTGCCTGGCGAAACTCCTGCTTGAGGTTGCGAGAGGTGTGGGCATACAGAGACTGCGCCTTTGCTTGCAAGTAGACATGGGTGAAGACGCCAGCGCGGAAGAGATCCCGCACCGACATCAAACGGGCGCAATGTTCAGGTGCAATCCCCTCCAGGCTGCCGCGCAGCCACGGTTGATACGGGATATCTTTGTACGCCTGCAAAAGCAGCGGATAGAGGAAGAGCTGGCAGAACTGTCGGTACCCTACCCACGGCTCTCCAGGTGCGAGTCGTTCGAAGGACGGAATATCGATGAAGATCGGTTGTGCGCCCCTCCATTGCACATTGAAAGGGGAGGCGTCCTTAAGAATCATCTCTTCTTCCAACGCGGCTTGCAACAACTCCAGGTGCAACAGCGCCGCATCCTTGAGCATGCCAAAAGGCCATTCGTACGGATAAGAGATAAAGGGGATCGGTTCATGCCGGAGGACCGCCGACCATTCTTGGGGTGATGAACCGAGCGGGGTCGCCGCGGCGTCTATCTGCTCCGTGGGGATCAATTTGCCTTCCGCAGTAAAGCGACGAAAGAGCGCGGTTGCCGACAACGCCCGCCACTCTTGCCATGCGTGCTCATTGAGACCGCGAAACACTGCCCCGTCGCGGTAAAAAACTCGGCTCGTGCGATCACGAAATGAAGCCGGCTCGAAAACACTCTCTCTCATGGCGGGAGCAGGAGGGTGGTCGGTGACCAGATGACGATGCTCGCGAGTTACCGTACACGTTCCTCAACATCGGTCGGCGGTGGGTCTGTTTCGGTGGGGAGAGGCTCGCCTTTTCGTAGTCCCAGTGTTTCAAGACATTTACGCCAGCCTATTTTGACAAGTACGACCAGACCGGCGACGCCGCCCAGCAGTAGTTGTAAGAGCATACTGCCGCTGCCGGGATCCAGGTACGCATAAACCGGCGCGGGAATGATCAGGAGCGCCGCCCCAAGCAGCATCATAATTTTTAAAACTCTTCTCATACACATGTCCTTTTGTTTCTGATTCAGACAGGCTTGCAGGGAAAGACCGGGTGTCTATACAAGCATGGAACTTGAAAGTTCGCAACATCTTGAAGTGGAAGGAGCAGCGCAGTTGCCCTTTACCTTGTTCTTCCCCCACAGGGGGAGAGAAGAGCTGAAGCCCAGCTCAACTTTCGGAAGCTTACAGACGTGGATGCCGGCGGTGACGCACGGCGCAAGAGCCTCCCCCCACACGAGTTATTCAGAGGAGTTTCCTTCTACCGTGTTTCTGAGGCGCCTGAGCGCTTCTCGCGTTGAATCGCCGACGCCTCCGCCTTTCCCGGGCAAATGCGCGATATAACGCCAACTGGCGGCGTTCCATAGCTCGCCTTGCACGGCGTATAAGTCCATCCCATTGCGTTCAGCGTTTTCTGCTCCGTAACCATGGTGAGCATACAGGCGGAGGCGGGTTAGAGGGAATGGACGCCCCGGGAGGAGAGAGACTGAGTCTGGGTACTTTCCCTGACAATTCAGGCGTGCAATATCACAAATGGTTTGTGTGATGTCCGCCGTGCTCGTCGGCGCGGTGGACAGCGCCATGTATGGTTGCCGAGCGTTTTCATATTTAATCATCAACAACGCGTTTGCTTGCGTAACCATTTGCTCGAAGTCGGCGATTTTGCCGTTCGTGTGCTGAAGCGGAAGGAAAGCGCTCGGATAATTGATGCCGTGATCGCTTGCGATGATGAGCGTCGTGGCGTCGTACACGCCCTTGTCGCGCAATCTGTCGACCAAATGTGCGATGGCCTCAAACTGACATTTGACGTGATTCTTCATGCCGTCGCGGCTGTCCGTTATGGTCGAGCCCTTGTTGCACTGCGCATCGAGATAAAATCGCGGATGGGCGCTCATGAGGTGAAAAAGCTTGAAGCGCGGCGTCGCGTCGCCGACGATGCCATGATCAGCCAGAAAGGTCAGAAAATAGTTGTCGCGTTGCGCTTCCGATGCAAATCTGGGGACCGGCGTCGCGGCCAGGGAGTCTTGTGGCGTGGTTTGCAGCCGAAAGACATCGATAGTTTTGAAGAGAAACTCCTCGTCATTATAGACCCATCGCTTAAGTAAAATGGGGCTGGTTTTGAACAGCGCGAGGTTTATGGCCTGGATAAACGGCTCTGAGAGGCCGAAATTTCCTCCAAACCCCAGGTTCCGGGTATTGGTGGAGCCGCAGATGTCGAGCTTGCTCGGGCAAGGGCCCCTGCCGGCCATCGCCAGTTTCCAGTCGGCGTCGGCGAGGAGATTGAAGAAGGACTGGTCACGCACCTTGCCGGGCGACGCTTGCTGGTGTTCGTCAAAACTCTCATACCAAAAAGAACCGATATGGAGGTTAGCCATGCTCATATACGTCTGCGGCGCAATGCTCAGATTGTTTTTGTAAAATATAAAATCTTTTAAAGTGGACTCGACCGTCTCGTGCGCCTCGATGACCTCAAGGGCGACATCTGCAGGGACTGTGTCGAGAATCAGCAGAAGCACGTTGCGGCGGTTGGATAAAGTGTATAGCTCTTGGAGTTGGGCGGGGGTAAGCTTGCCCGCTGTTCGATGCCGGACGCCTTCCGCCGTGGAGAGGCTTGACCACGTCAGCGCAAGAGCCGCCAAGAGAATAGCCGCCGAGAGCCACACATAAGTCGATGAGAACACGGCAAACAATCGCTGCCGCAGAAGAACCAGGAGCCCGCTGGAAAACCCCATACCGGCAAGAGAGAGAAGGTGCACTGACAGAGGAAAGTGAAAATCAAGAAGGACGCCTGTGAGTTCTCGCTCTTCTGCGGCGACCGGCAGGAGGGTGTGGAGGAAGGCCACCGCGAAGAGGACATACACAAGAGTTTTGAAGCACAACTTGCTTTTTGTTCTCAGGAAGAGGTCAATCAGCGCGAGCACGCCCGCCGTCAGGATGGCGCTGCAAAGACCATAGAGGAGAAACTCTCCCGCGGGAACGCCCCATTCATCTCTGTTGCGATGGTAGAGATCTAAAGGGAGAAAGAGAAAAAACCACCCCAGGGGAACAAAGAAAACGAAAAAGTTTTCCACGAATCTGCGGTGTAGTCTCATAGGCTCATTGTCAAAGCGATGGCTCGTTGCCGCTTGCACCTCGCATGGTTCTCGTAGAAACGGCTCGCTTGACATCGTCGTTTAGCATCATATACCTTCCTTCGCCTAGTGCCGATGAGTGCGAAGGTGTCCATTCTCATCCCAACGAAAAACGGCGAGCAATATCTTGCGGAGGTCCTTGCCGGCGTTCAGCGGCAACAAGGAGATTTCACCTTATACGAAATTCTTGCGGTGGATTCTGGTTCGCGGGATCGTACGCTGGAGATTTTGCGTCACCACGGCGCAACAGTCATGCAGATCCCTCCGTCTGAATTCGGCCATGGCAAGACCCGCAATTTGCTCGCTGCTCAGGCGCGCGGCGAGTTCCTGGTATTTCTCACGCAAGACGCCACGCCGGCTGATGCACAGTGGCTGAAGAATCTTCTCGCTCCGCTCCGTGCGGACCCGCTTGTTGCCGGCGCCTATAGCCGTCATCGTCCCCGTCCAAACTGCCACCCCATGGAATGGCGTCGTATCGTGGAATATGATTGCCCACCGGTTTCTTTTGTCGCGTACGCGGTAGGCAATCCCGACTATGCGCGTAACCCGGACCGCTACCGCAACTTTGCGAACACCAGCTCGGCGATTCGTCGCTCCATTTGGGAGCGGATTCCTTTTCCCGCAGTTGATTTTGCTGAGGATAAAGCGTGGGCTGTACGAGTATTAGAGGCGGGATACAAAACCGTCTATGTCGCGGACTCGGTTGTCCTTCATTCTCATAGCTATGGTCCATGGGTGAATTTTCGCCGTCACTTCGAGCATTTCTGGGCGATGCGCACGCTGTTTGCGCAACCGCGCTATTTTACCTTGCGAGACTGTTTTCGCGTCGCGTTGCGCACCGCACGCACAGACTTAGCCTTCTGGCGACGTGAGCGTCAACAAAGCAAGCTTGAGGTGATAGGACGATGGGCCGTGCCGGCTGTCTGCTGGCATATCGCCGCCAACTTTGGAATATGGCTTGGCGAGCGTTCTGACCAGTTGCCCGAGCGCGTCTGTCGGCGTCTGTCGTTTCAGGAGCGCATCAAGCGGAAGTGAAGTAGAAGAAAAATGACTAGTTGCCAGAGGTCAGGGATTAGGAGATTGAGGCGGAAATGAAGGAGAGAAATGACGGTCGCATGAATTCCTGGCGCCTTGTGTTCTCAGGCGAGCAACGAAAACGAACGACTGACAACTGACAACTTTATCTATGCGTATTCTCCAAGTGCTGCACGAATTCCCTCCTGACGCCTGGGCTGGCGTAGGACTGGTCACCTTGCAGCTCTCGCAGGCCCTGCAAGCGCGCGGCCATGAAGTGGCGGTCCTGACCCGGATTGACGACCCGGACGCGGAGGAGTTTTCGTTGCGGGAAGAGCAGCGGTACGACCTCGAGGTGATTGCAGTTGTAAACAATTACACAAAGATCACAAGTTTGCGGTCGACCTACGATAACGACTTTTTTACAGAACCATTTATCCAGTTGCTGACGCGAGTGCGCCCTGATGTCGTGCATTTTCAGCATGTGGCGCACTTCTCGCCGAACCTGATTATGACGGCTGCTGAGCTGGGATATCCGACCGTGCTCAGTCTGCATGATTTCTATTTTGCCTGTCACCTCCTTCATCTCGTTGATCAGCAGAATGTCCTTTGTCCAGGGCCGGACCGCGGCGAGCGCTGCGTCGCCTGCCTGCGCGCACACGGCGCCGCTGAAGAGATCCGCGCGCGTTTTCTGTTCATGGACAATGCGCTCCAGACCGCCGATCTTGTGCTGGCGCCGTCACAGTTCCTCGCGCAGAGAATGGCGCAGTATTTTCCGGCAATCGCGCCTCGCCTGCGCGTAGCCCCGTTGGGGGTGGACCGTCCTCCGCTTGTCCGCAGAGAAGAGCGTCGGCCAGGGCAACCGTTGCGTATCCTCTATGCCGGAGTCCTTATTCCTCAGAAAGGAGCCCATGTCTTGCTTGAGGCAGTGCAAGAGCTGCCCCCTCAAGGGTTCAGGATATCCCTCTACGGTAATGTACTGGCGTACTGGCAGCCGTATGTCGATCACCTCTATGAGATGGCTAAGGGATTACCCGTGCGCTTTAGCGGCGTCTATGCGCATGATGAGCTCGGCGCGATTCTGGCGCAGCATGATGTGTTAGTCGTGCCTGGGATATGTGAAGAGACCTTTTCGCTCCTGACGCGAGAGGCCTTGCTTGCTGGGCTGCCAGTGATCGCCGCGCGACGCGGGGCGCTGCCGGAAGCGATTCGTGATGGCGAAAATGGCTTTTTCTTCGAACCAGAAGATCCGGCAGACTTGCGACGCCGCCTGTTACGCCTCGTGGAGGATCCAGACTTGCTGGCGCGCTTACGCGAGCCTCAGCCGCGGGTCCGGACGGTTGCAGAATATACAGAAGAGATAGAGGCGATGTACCAGGAAGTCTGTAGTGACGCCTTCCGGGCTGAAGTGTTACCGCAGCGGCTCGCCGCGCGACGTAAGCGAGTTGGTGATTTGCAGCAGCGGAATGCCGCGTTGCAAACAGAACTAGAGAAGTGGCGAGCGCGACACGCTGTAGTTGAAGGACAACGCTCGTGTGAGACCGCGCAGCTAAGGAGAGAACGTGATGAAGCGCGGGCGATGCTAGAGGAGAAAGAACGTCAACTGCAGGAGCACCAGGCGCGCCTGCAAGCGATTTACCAGTCGACAACCTGGAAACTGTATCGTTGCTACTGTGTGTTGAGTGACTATGCCTACCAGCGTCCTCTTAGCTGGTTGCGGCGCTGGCTGAGGTAAGGTGAAGTGCAGCGACAGGTCGCCGCCTTTGAAAGCGCAAACATGTTTACGCGGCGCCTCCTGCCCGACACATTTTCGCCATCTGCCAATACCGCGCAGCCTCGGTTCTCCATTTTTCTTCACGGCTGTTGCAACTACGAAGAAAGAAGAACGCCGCTTTGATGAGGAAGGTCCCGCCCGCCAGGACGCGAAAGAGCCGCCACGCGAAGCGTCCGCGATATTTCCGCAGAAACGTCAGTTCCGCCCGGACGATCTCGGCTTCCCGTCTTTCCGCCCAGCGCTTCTCCCCGCTGCGATTGCCGTAGTGAACGATCGCCGCCTCCGGGTAGTAAACCACGGCGTACCCCCGTCGCCGCACCTTGTAGCACAGGTCCATGTCCTCTCCGTACATGAAGTAGTCTTCACTAAACCCGTCCACTTGTTCAAGAACAGACCGGTGCAAAAGCATGCACGCGCCGCAGACCCAATCCACGGCTCTGGTGGTCCCATGATCCCAGAGCCGATACAGAAAGCGGCCGGTGAGGGAGCGCGGGAGGATCGGTAGACGCAGCAGATTGTCACAAACCAGCATGGGGACCGAGAGGAAATTCCAGCAAGAAACCTGTAGAGACCCGTCGTGATTCAAGAGCTTGACGCCTGTGACGCCCACCTGGGGATGTGCGCGCATATACTGCAAAGCCCGCTCGAGGGCGCCGGCAGGGACGTTGGTGTCGGGGTTCAAAAACAGCACAAACTCGCCGCGCGCCCGCCGCCAACCGAGGTTCGCGGCCCGAGCAAAGCCCAAATTCGCGCCAGCCTCGAGAATAGTCACGGAGGGAAATGCGCGCCGTATCTGGGCGACACTCCCATCTTCCGAGCCGTTGTCCACTACCACGACTTCCGCGGCGGCAACCCAGCCGCCCGCCTGAAGACTGGCCAGACACTGCAGGATGTCTACGCCGCCATTCCAGTTGACGATGACAATGGAAAGCTCCACTACACTCCTCAACAACTTTTCTGCGCTCCTGAGCGCATAGGAGCGCCGCATGAGTCGCTCCTGCAATACGATAAACAATAACCGGGGAATTGGTATGCTCTCTTTCCCTACGGTCGACGCTTCATAAAAGCAGAAAGAGCCGAACTCTACCAGACAGACGCTGGGCGACTCGTCATCTTTATGCTAAGAACTAAACGCCTGACAAAGTTCCAGCTCTGAGGGAGAAGCGACCAAGGGTAGGGCACGGGAGCGCGCCCGACAATTATTGTAAATTTTGTGTACAGAAGGCTGGGAGGAGGCATGGCAGTTGCAATCATCACCGGCTCGGCTGGGTTAATTGGTGCGGAAGCGGCGCGCTTTTTTGCGGGCCAAGGACTCGACATTGTCGGCATCGATAATGACATGCGACGGTATTTTTTTGGAGAGGAAGCCAGTACGGCGGGAAGTCAACAACGGCTCAAGGCAAGCATCCAGGGATATCGGCATTACGACATCGATATTCGCGATCACGCTGCCCTGGAAAAGATTTTCCAGAGCTATCAAACAGCTATCAAGTTGATATTACATACCGCAGCGCAGCCCTCACACGACTGGGCCGCGCGCGAGCCGCTGACTGACTTTACGATCAACGCCAACGGCACCCTTAACCTCCTCGAATGCACCAGACATTATGCCCCTGAGGCGGTCTTTATTTTTACGAGCACAAACAAGGTCTACGGCGATACGCCGAACCATCTTCCCTTGGTCGAACATCCGACGCGCTGGGAGCTTGACCCTGGTCATCCGTTCAGTGCGGCAGGCATTGATGAGTCCATGAGTATTGATAATTCCTTACATAGCCTCTTCGGGGCGTCGAAGGTCGCCGCAGACGTCCTGGTGCAGGAGTACGGCCGCTATTTTGGCATGAAGACCGCCTGTTTCCGCGGCGGATGTCTTACTGGCCCAGGACATGCCGGCGCGCAGCTGCACGGTTTTCTCGCTTATCTGGTCAAGTGTGCGGTCACTAATCGCCCCTACACCGTATTGGGCTACAAAGGCAAACAGGTGCGCGATAATATCCACTCTTATGATTTGGTCAATGCGTTTTGGCGTTTTTTTCAAAAGCCGCGCTCAGGAGAAGTGTACAATATTGGCGGCGGACGCTTCTCCAATTGTTCGATGTTAGAGGCCATCGCCATTACTGAAAGACTCAGCGGCAGGCCCATGCAGTGGACGTATCACGACACGAACCGCACTGGGGACCATATCTGGTGGATTAGCGACATTGGTAAGTTCCAGACGCACTATCCGGACTGGTCGCTGACCTATAACATTGACCGTATTATCGCGGAAATCTACGAGGAACAGACGGCGCGCCTCGCCAGGGGTGTGAGGATAGGAGGATGACTATACACGTTCGTTCGCTCGCGGAATGGGATGCCGCCGGGGTGCGAGACCTGCTATCAGTCGTTATTCCAGCCCACAACGAAGAAGGCCATATCGAAGAGACAGTGCGCGGTCTGATCGCCACGCTGCAGGAAGCCGGAATCAACCATGAAATTTTGGTCGTGAACGACAATAGCGAGGATCGCACTGAAGACCTCCTGCGTCGGCTGCAGCGAGAGCTGCCGAGTGTGCGCTACATTAATAATCCACCCCCCAACGGCTTTGGCTTTGCCGTGCGCTCGGGCCTCGCCGAATTCTGCGGCGACGCTGTCGCTATTGTGATGGCCGATGGCTCTGATCGCCCTGAGGATTTAGTTGCCTTTTATCACAAACTGCAGCAGGGCTATGACTGCGTGTTTGGCTCGCGCTTCATGCGCGAGAGTACACTTGTTGACTATCCGTGGCCGAAATGGATCCTCAATCGCCTTGGCAATCTCTTTATTAAACTGTTGTTCCTCCTGCCGTACAACGACGTGACCAACGCCTTCAAGCTGTATCGACGCAGCGTGATTGCTGGGGTGCAGCCCCTGCTGGCGTACCACTTTAACCTCACCGTGGAGTTGCCGCTTAAGGCGATTATCCGGGGCTATTCATACGCCATCGTGCCGAACAGTTGGTACAACCGCACCCAGGGCATCTCGAAATTCAAGATCCGTGAGATGGGGTCACGCTATCTCTTTATCATCCTCTACTGCTATCTGGAGAAGTTGCTCTCGCGCCAGGATTACAAAAACCGGCTGGATTTGCGTGAGACGCAGCTGCAGGTCTGGCCGCGGTGAGAGGCTAGAGGGCGGCTGAAAAGCGGGGCAGGTGTCATTGCGAGGAGCCGTAGGGCGACGAAGCAATCTTTTTTCAGGCAAAGATTGCTTCGCTGCGCTCGCAATGACCTAGAAACGTGGCTTTTCAAACATCCTCTAGGGCGGTTTTCCCTTGTGTGTACGGAAGGGATTTGGAGTGCGGCGGCACGTCGCCGCTATGAGTGGCGCGACATGTCGGGCCACGTGAAAGCGCCATCCGCGCTGGCGCACTCCATAAGGTGTCCGTCCTCGCACAGGCAAACGGAAATCGCTCTCACACTCGGGCTCTGGCAGGATAGGCGTCACCCGTTATTGCCGGCGCGGCACGATGGTAAATCGAACCATATGACATTGGTTCATTGCTCACCAAAACCGCTTATGCTGACCCCTTCGCTTCCGCTCACCCTGAGGGGAGGTGCGAAGCACTGAAGTCGAAGGACGCTCAAGACGAGCGGGACTGTCTCCCATTATGGATGAGAGAGTATACGACTCTTCTGTGGTTCGATTCAGGGTTGGTGGGCAGCGCTCACCCTACTCTGCTTTTGCGCTATGCGGTTCCATGCATCTGAAGCTTCCACCCTGGGCAAGGTCGCCGCGGACCATCGCAGTGCTGTTGATTCTGTATGGCGTCGCGACGTTTCTTCTTATTCTTCACTCTGTTTTTAGCGTTTGGACGCTGTATCAGCCATTGCCGTTGGACGATCACATGGATTTTATGATCGACATGCAGAGATGGTACGACGGCGTGTGGCAAGCGGCGGATTTGTGGAAACAGCATAATGAGCACCGCATTCTCATTCCGCGACTGTTCTTCTTGATTGATGTCCTGTTCTTCAATGGCGACAATGTATTTCTCATTACCTTAAATATCGTCCTTCAAGCGCTCCATGTTTTATTATTCTGGCATATCATCGCTCAGGCTGACTTGCCGCGGCCCGCGCATGGGGCTGCGGTGTGCGCGTCTGCATTGTTCCTGTTGTCCGCGGCCAACCTGGACAATTTCCTCTGGGCCTTTCAAATCCAGTTCATTCTCGTATTCTTCGCCGTCTCGGCGGCGTGTGTGGCGCTCTTCACCTGCTCCTCACGCAGGGGGCGATGGCTGGCTCTCACCATTGTGCTGGGTTTTATCGCCACGTTTAGCTTAGCGAACGGCGTGCTTGTCTGGCCGCTTTTAATAGGCCTTGCCGTTATTGGCGGCCTGGGGTGGCGGACTACCTCGATGATCGCAATTGCCGGTTTCGTGATTGGCGGCTCTTGCCTGCTGAGTTTTCAGCCTCATCCTGGCCACGCTTCTCCGCTCGAATCGGTGCGCCAACCATTGACTGTGCTTCACTATACCGCGCTCTATCTGAGCGGTCCATTTGGCCGCTTGTTAGGTCGCTGGTTCGGCGTCGCGCTCGGTAGTTTAGGTTTGCTGGTGACCCTGAGTTTGGCGATAGAAGCGATGTGGAACCGCCGCCGGCTCTCCACTGCGCGTCTAGTGCTGCTTGGAATCGGCGGCTTTGTTGTGGCTTCAGCGTTTGTCACCGCTCTGGGGCGAATCAATTTTCCCCTGGAGCAGGCATTGTCAGCTCGGTATTTCACTCCAGCCTTGATTTATTGGATCGCGACTATTGTTTCGTGTTTGGCGCAACGCTCTCCGCTTCTCTGGCGACGGCGAGCCGCAGTCGGTTTAGGGCTAGGATGCCTTGTCGTATTGAGTGTTCTGTTAGTTCCTCAGCAATACGCTGAGATCAGGCGCTGGACCGTGCGAACGAATGACGTCAAGGTCGGAACGGCTGCTCTGCTGGTCAACGTACAGGATGATGAAGCGGTTCGCGCCATCTATCCTTTTCCGTATAGGGTCTGGCTTGGCAACGATATGTTACGTGCACATCAGCTCTCGATTTATAGCAAACCCTTGCCTGCATTGCTTGGCCACAGCATCGAGGATATCGCACTGATAACGTTCTCACCCCCATGCTCCGGCGCCATTGACCCAGGGTCCATAGTGACCGTTGCCGCAGGTTCGCGAGGTGGGTTTCGCCTGTCCGGCTGGATTGAGAAGCAGAAGAGCGCCGTCAGTCCGGATCTCATTGCTCTGGTGTCTGAAAGCGGCACAATCGTCGGGCTCGGTGTGACGCGTCCGCCTGCCGGCTTCTTAACATCCAGGAGACGGCGGTCAGCATCAACCTGGACCGGTTATGTGGCCGAGCGTTTTCAGGCGCGACGGATCGCCGCGTACCTTTTAGCTTTTCCTCCTCCCGCGACTCAGCCTGTAGCCTGCCGACTTTCAACTGAGGCGCCAGCGCCTCAACCTCTAGCGCCGTTCACCGCCCTGGGCGCGCCCCTCAATGGCCTCCCTGTGACGATGTCCGGCGGTTGGTCAGTGAACGGACAACACCCTGTCAGCGGCGTCCCCCCAGTGAACGCTACCGTCTACGGCTCATGGAGCGGCGCTGACGGCAATACCGGGACGCTCCGCCTGGGGCCTTTCACTATTGGTGAGCAAAAAGCTCTTGGCGTTCCACTGGTCACTGGACCAGATACTACTGGTCTCTCAGCAAAACTTGTTGACGCCAACAGCGGGAAGATAATCGCACGCCTCGATAGGGTGGCCTTTTCGCCTCATCAGTGGGTGGTGTGGAGGCTAGACTTACCTCCTGACACGGGATCAGCCCAATTGCTATTGGTCTTTGAAGACGCGGGTTCAGAATGGGGGCAATGGTTCGCCGTCGCCACTCCCTTCTGGCTCAGAGACTAAAGCCAGCTACGAGCTGTAAGAGGATTGGAAAGGATTTGCTCGCCAATACTGCCTGGAGCGCAATTCATGAAACTGTTGTTCCTAGTAACCGTTTGGTTGGGATTACTCATCTTGCGACGACCGGATCAGGTCCTACACCCTTATGTGTGGGATGAGGATGGAACCTGGAACATCCCAGGTTATCTCAAGTGGGGTGTATGGTCGATTTTCCAGCCTGTGCAGGGCTATCTGATCATCCCTACAAAACTTATTACGTACGTATCGCTCAGGTTATCGGGCATGTACTACCCAGAGATCAGTACAGCTCTGACTATCATTGTGACTATTTTTTGTATAGCGGCGATCGCCTTCTCGCCCACGCTGTTGCGAAACCGCAGCCTCTGCTCGATGGCCGTACTGGTGATACCGCACGGAGCGGAAGCCTACACAATCCCATTATACATATTTTGGTTTACGACCCTGCCGGCGCTCCTTGCGCTCTTGTGGAAACCGAATGCTGTCCGTGGCGCGCAGTATACCTGGCGCTTGTTCTTTATCGTGATTGGAGGCCTTTCTTCACCATTGATTATCGCGTTAACACCGCTCTTCTTTTTGAGAAGCGCGCTCCGAAAGGAGGGCAAGGAGTATGTGGCAGCAGCCCTCGCTCTGTCGCTGTCGCTTGTGCAGCTCTTCGTTATCCTGAAAACCGACCACGTCAGGGCGGCCACAGGTCTCACGTCAGACAACGTGCCTCTCCTCTTTAAGAAATTCTTCGGATTTTACTTCTTCTATCCTATCCGCTCCTTTGGGGATATTACGCTGCCAAGCGGAGTAATCCTACTCATCATAGGCTATTACGTGATTCGGGAGAGTAGACAAAATAAACTAAGGTGCATATTACTACTTGGCGCGTATTGTGTATCCATTGCCACAATCCTCGCAAGAATTGACGTGCGCATTTTAGACCCATTCCTCGCGGGGCCGCGCTACTTTTTTTATCCTTACATCATCCTGTCCTGGATTTTGCTGACGTTGATCGGCGAGCAATGGAACAAGAGAGTCGTGTTAGTGCTCATTCTCGCTCTTCCTCTACTGAATTCAGCTCATCAATTTATACGTCGGAATCAGGTCTTCGATTGGAGGCGTCAGCTGGCGAATTGTCTCAATGCGGATGGGGTGTACCAGCTGCCGATCCATTTTGATGGCAATATAGAACACGCCTGGAGTCTGGAAATTTCTAGTCAGGACTGCGCACGGATTATTGATCACAGCTTCTTTGATCGACGATCGTGGACGCCCCTGAGGCGCGGTTGAGGAGACCGCGGCGTTGCTATTTTTCTCGTTCGCTCAGGTCAAGAATCCGGAGGCTGAAGTCCGGTCGCTCTCGACTCAGGTGCGGACTGTAGTAGGGATCGCCTGCTTGGATAAGGCTGCCCCAGCGTTTACGGACATACTCTTCGTCGCTCAAAGGGTGCAGGTTTTTTCGAGTGGCGGATTCTAAATGGTAGAGCACTGCATAAGGAGTATACACAATCACATACCCCTTTTCCCTGATTCTCAAACACAGATCGACGTCGTTGTAGGCTACCTTGATATGCTCGTCAAACCCGCCTACCTCGACAAAGACCGACTTGCGCATCATCATGCATGCCGCAGTAACCGCGCTACAATTGCGCACGACCTGTGGGAGACCAAAATATCCCGCGGCGTTTTCCGGCAGATGCCCAAAGGCGTATCCGGCTACTCCTCCAAGCCCTATAACAACTCCAGCATGCTGAATCGTCCTATTGGGATAGAGCAGCTTCGCACCCACTGCGCCGACCTGCGGACGTTGGGCATGCTCCAGCATCGCAGTGAGCCACTCCTCGTTAATGACCTCAATGTCATTATTGAGGAACAGGAGAAATTCCCCTCGTGCGTAGGTAGCCCCAACATTATTAAGGTGCGAGTAATTAAACGGGCCTGGTAGGGGGACAATTGTATGGGACAACTGACTAAAATACGCCAGAGTTTCTGGCTCTTCGCTCTGGTTATCGAGAATGATGATCTCAAAGCGCCGATATGTGGTTTTCTTCTCTATTGACTCAAGGCAGCGCTTCAGCAGTTCCACCTTATCCCTGGTGGGGATAAGAATCGAAACTAGGGGCTGACCCATAATCTGATAGCGTACCCGGCGGTGTGACGGAGAAACCAACCCATCAATGACCTCTCCGACTATTCCTTGCCTCCGCAGATGCTCCTGCAGGGCGCGGCGTCCTGCCACATGGGCGTAAGGCTTGGCTTGTGTATCCCCGGCGGCCGAACCAGGAATTTTCCGCCAACTATACAACGGCGTGGCGATATGGCCAATCCGTTGGGTCTTTTCGCTCAGACGCAGAAAAAGGTCGTGGTCCTGGCTGCCCTCTAGGCCTTCGGTGAAGCCGCCAAGCTCTTGGACTAGCTGCCTGCGCGCAACGGCAAAATGCGTAATATAATTCATCGATAAGAGCAGATCCGGAGACCAGTCGGGCTTAAAGAACGGCTCCTCCCGGCGGCCGTCAACCGTCAATTTATCTTCATCGCTGTAGATAAGATCCAGCTCCGGTCTTTCATTCAGTAACTTGACAACTTCAAAAAGCGCGTCCGGGGTCAGCTCATCATCGTGGTCAAGAAATCCGACAAACTCTCCTGTCGCTAAGGAGAGGGCGTTGTTAGACGCCGCCGAAATGCCGCCGTTTTGCGAGCTGCGCAGCGCCCGGATGCGTTCGTCCTGCTGGACATATTCGCGAATGACCTGAGAGATATGACCTGCCGTTGAGGCGTCGTCGCAAATACACAATTCCCAATGAGGGTAGATTTGGCCTTTTACCGACTCAATAGCCTTGCGCAGCCACGTCTCTTCGATGTTGTAGACCGGCATGACGATGCTGATTGTAGGTTGATACGTCAGCGTTTGCGCCTCTGCTCGTAATCGTTGCAATCTCTCCGACGTTAACGCATAGCGTTCGAGCCAGAGCTGGTAGGGGTCCACTACTGTCGCATGCTCAAGTCGTTGCCGTGTCTTGGCGACAACCCTTGCGACGCCGCCGTCAGTGTACGTCACGCCAAGGCGCTTGACCAAGTCATACATTCTTCCGCGCCGTGTTCCGGGTGGCGCTACAAACCGCTCTCGGATATAGTAGAATCGTAAGAGGATGCGCCACCCGAGACTATGAAAAGTTTTCTGCGCCCATTGTTCTAACGCCTGGACTTTATTACTCTCCTCCTGCAACCTGTTCTCTAGCTGCGCGAGCGTTTCTTTCTGCCTCTGCAGTTCCTCTTCTTTGCGTTGTAGCGTTTCCCCCTGCTGGCGGAGTTGCTCTTCTTTTTGTTGGCACTCTTCCGTTTGTCGGCGCAGCGCCTCATCTTGCTGCTGTAGCAGCTCTCTCTGTTGAGCGACCTCGGCCTCTTGCCGTTTTAACGCTGCAGTGTGTTGGAGAATCTCCTGATCGCGCGCCGCAAGCCGGGTATAGAAGGCGGCTAACCGGCGCGACGAGAGAGAGACATCCTCCGTGGGCAGTTGAGCAGGGGCGCTCAGCGCTTCCTGATAGGTCGCTTCTATGATCTGGGCATGGTCTTCCATGGAGGGAGGGAGGACAGGGGCAATGGTCTCTTTCATACGTTTCAACAAGGCCGGCGTGTCTAATATTTCCTGAATTCTGTTAGCCAAGGCTTGCGCGTCTCCTGCGGCAAAGGCCAACCCTGCTTCCCCCGCGCGCGTCGCGAGCGCGCCCCGATCCGACACGATGACGGGAAGGCCGAGCTGAAAGGCTTCATTCAGCACGAACCCATACGACTCATAGGCGAGCGAAGGGAACACTGCGAGATCAACATCCAAACGGGCAAGATCTGGCGGTTGATATTTCCCCGAGAAGGTGACCGTCAATCCCGCCGCCAATTCCTGTAAATGCGCGGCGTAGTCAGCGTCCGGCGCGTCACCGATAAGAAAAACCTCTACCGCAGAGGGGTCGCGGAGGCGTCGCACCGCCTCCAGCAGAAGATGGACCCCTTTGTGCCGCACTACATACCCCCAATAGGCCAGACGAAGAGGACGCTGGGGAAACTGCGAGGCCGAATCCACCAGGCGCGGCGTCAGGCGTGATAATGAGCCATGCGGGAGGACGCGGAGGCGCTCAGGGGATATTCCTATGAGGCTACTCAGTCTCTGACGATGGGCTTCTGAAGGCACGAGTAGAAGGCGAGCGAAACGCAACTCCCTGTCAATTTGTTCCTGGCGGAGCGTGAGCGCTCGTTCTATTTCTTCATTGGTTTGCCAGGGGAACCGCTCGACACATGGGGCACAGAAGGAAGGGGACGGAGGTTCCTGACAGAAGTGTCCAAGCCGGTGCTGCCGATGAATGCGAGCGCACGAGGTCCAGAGATCATGCAGCGTCACTACCGTTGGGATGCCAAGGGCAGTTGCTACGGAGACAATGGTGTTCGTCAGCAAGTGCCAATGATGGACGTGCATGACGTCAGGACGGATCAGTTCTGCATACTGGAGAAGTAACGCCTCAGCCTCGGGATTATACGAGTCGATCTGCTGTTCCCGCCATACCGGGGCAAGCGGGCTGACATAGCGGGCGACATAGATTCCCTCTTCCTCTGTGCTCAAGAGAGCAGGTCTTGGAGTCTGTTGATGAGAACCCGCCAGGACGAAACAGCGATGCCCTCTTGCTTGGAGCGCCTGGCTGAGGGCCTGGCAATACAGTTCCGTGCCGGCGGTAAATTCAGGGGGAAATCCTTGTACTACTTGAAGAATCCGCAATCGCGCCACCTCGCGTTCACTATCATCGTCGTGGTATGGTGTACCGATAATTCATGCGGACGACGCGCGCGTCAATGGGTCTCCAGGTGGAGGTAGTCGCGGCTTTGGCGATCTGCTATGAGAATACCCCACTGCACAGAATCCTCATGAGTGACTCCCTTTCCCTTGCTATTCCTTGCCGCGCCGATGAACCCGGGCTTGGCGCAACGTTGACCAGTCTGTACACGGCGTGTCAACATCCGGCCCTCCCCGCAGGCTGCATTCACGAGTTGCTCATTTGTATCAATGGATTAATGTTGGGCGCTTCGTGCCCAGCCGTGCCGGCGGCGCGGGAGTTTTGTGCCCATTATGAGATACCGCTGCAGGAGAGGTGGCTGGGAGAGCATGACGGTGACACTGCTAGACAACCGCTGCCATTGTCACCTCTACCCATCCCTGTGTGTAAACTGTTGCTGACCGAACGACGCGGCAAGCCGCCGGCATGGAATGCGCTCTGGCGCTGTGCTGCCGGGACAAGCGTGTTATTTTGCGATGCTGATGTGCGTGTGGATCCGGAGGCGGTATGGCGGCTCTGGGCTAAACTGCAAGACGCCCCTGAGCTCAGTCTCGTTGCTGCGCGTGAGGCGCCAGTATGGGAGGGCAGAGAAACGATCTGGAGCCGCATGGCGGCAATTCCGTATCGATTTAATTTTGAGAATGCCGGCGGTCGCCTCCTGTTACTGCGTAGGAATGTTCTTCCAGAGGGGATACCAGAAAATTTATTGCTGGAAGATGCATGGCTGACGGTCGCGGTTGGCAAGCATCGTGTCGCGAAGGAGTGGCAGGCGAAAGTCTATTTTTTGCCTCCGGCGACTGGACGAGATTATTTTGCTGAGCGGGTCCGCACGGAGGGAGGAAAGCTGCAGATCCGCCGGGAGCATGGACGGCTCCTGGCGGGCGGACCTATCGCCACGTATCGGTGGTCTCGCTTTTTCAAGGACATTGCGTTCAGCGAATATCCTCTTGTGCTTTTTGCGGTATTGGTGCGCGGAGTTGCGCGCCTCTGGGCAAGACTGGCGTTGGTCAATAAAGAATTTTATGCTTTATACCGTCCGTTTCTCACGACGAAAGAATGGCCCGAAACCTGAAACGGAGGGTGGGGGACAGTGGTGAAAGCTTCGGTCATTATTTTGACGTGGAACT
>DATLYA010000358.1:0-11936 GCA_035575235.1 Candidatus Methylomirabilota bacterium | reverse complement strand
TCCTACGCCATGATTGAGATTTTTTTTGGCGGGAACGGCATGCGGCCAATGAAAGCCGAAGGCCGAGAGTTCACGCCGATCGAGACCAGTTTCTTAGGAAAATTTGTCACCAAGATGCTCAAGGGCATAGAAGACGCCTGGCAGCCGTTGATGCCTATCACTGGACGTTACCTTGGATCAGAAATGAACCCCTATCTGCTTGGCGCCAGCGCCGTGGCCGATGTGATGGTGATGGGGACGTTCACGGTAGAGGTGACGGCGCAGATCAGCGGCGAGATTATTTTCTCCATTCCCCTGTCGGCGTTAGAAGAGGTCCGGGATCGACTTAAATCGCCGTTTCTTCTGGTCCAGGAAGGAGAGGATAGTTCCGAAATTGGCAAGCGGTGGCAAGCGCATCTGTTTGAGACCGAAGTAGAAGTGCAAGCAATCGTGGATATAGTCGAGCTCTCCTTACGGGAGATTGTGAACTTGCAACCCGGCGATTTCATTCCTCTTAACCGGCGCGCCATGGAACAGATTGTGCTCAAAGCAGAAGGGAAACCATTATTTGTCGGTCGGGGAGCGCAGCACAATGGCGCGACTGTTTTTGTCGTGTCGAAGCGCAGTGAATAACTTAAGCGGCAATGGAGGCGGTAGCGTATGGCTGATTTAGACGATCCAAAGGCGTGGGGATTATCGGAGGAGACGTTAGGCAATGACCCACCTGCCGATCCTTTCGAACAACTGCAAAAAGAAGCGGCGGCGAAACCACAAACCGCCGCACAGGAGCGAGAGAAACTTGATCTGGGGCTCTTGTACGACGTGTCGCTCCAAGTGACAGTCGAACTCGGTCGCACCAGGATGACCGTGGAAAGCCTCTTACGGCTGACTCAGGGCTCGGTCGTCGAACTGAACCGGGTAGCGGGAGAACCGCTTGATATTTATGTCAATAACAAATTAATGGCCAGAGGCGAGGCGGTCGTTATCAAAGAAAAATTCGGCGTTCGTATCACCGATGTATTAAGTCCGGACAAACGCATTGAAGGGTTGGGATAAGGGAAGGCGATGAGTCGGAGAACCGCCGAATCGAGGAAGCGGAGAATCAAAAATTCTTTCTCCGCTTCCTCCCGTCTCCATTTCTCCGGTTCCCTTTTAAATAAACTACAGCGCGCGCTCTAAGTCTGCTTCTTTCGCTTGATCGGTCGTTTTCGCTGGCGTTTGGCTGCTAGCGATGGCTGGCGTGGCCGATTGAGAATGCAACACGAGGATGCTGATGCGCCGATTGGCGGGATTCAGAGGGTCGCCCGCTATAAGCGGCGCACTATCAGCATACCCAACCACCCGTTCCACGCGCGCAGGCGGCAGTCCCGCCTCTTCCATGGCGCGTCGCGCATTCAGAGCGCGCGCGGACGACAATTCCCAATTCGAGTAGAAACTAGGAGTGCGGAAGGGGCGCGCGTCAGTATGGCCGCCCACCGCAATCTTGTACGACAGCGGAGCAATTTGTTGCACAATTTTGCCAAGCACGTGGAGTAAGGCGGGCTTCAGCTCCGCGCTGCTGAGATCAAAGAAAGATTTCTCTTTTCCATCTTTATCGACCAGTTCAATAAGTAACCCCTCCGCGGTGACCTTGATCATAATCTGATCTTTGATCTCCGGGTATTCCTTCAATTGTTTCAGTTCTTCTTCAATCTTGTCTTTGAGGCCCTGAATAGGATTTTCCGGGAGAACGCCGGTTTTAGCGTCAAGAATGCCAGGTTCCCCAAAGAACTGCGCTACAGGGTTGTTGCCGCCGCCGCCGGTTGAAGTCTCGAAGACGCCGGGGTCGCGGAAATATTGGGCTATGGCCGCTTTTGTCGAGGGATTGCTTGTGGCAAGAATCCACAACAACAGAAACAGCGCCATCATGGCGGTGACAAAGTCGGCATAGGCAACCTTCCATGCGCCGCCGTGATGACCGCCGTGGCCCTTTTTGATCTTTTTGACGACAATTAAGGGTTGCTCTTTACCGCCGCTTTTTTCTTTCTGTTTTTGCATGGCTCCTTATCCGCCTTTGACGGATTGCTCGAGTTCGGTAGCGGAGGGACGTTCCGCGCTAAAGGTCACACGGCGCGCATACTCCACGGCGACAATGGGAGCGGCGCCGTGCAAGTAAGCCAGAATGGCGATTTTGATGCACTCCAGGTATTTTTTTTCTTCCTGACCCAACATTTCCATTTTGGTGGCGATGGGCTGAATGATACCATAAGACAAAAGGACGCCGAGAAACGTGCCGACAAGCGCTGCGGCAATTTTGTGGCCGAGCACCGATGGACCAGCGTCAAGAGAGCCCATGGCGATAATAATGCCAAGCACGGCTGCAACGATTCCTAAGGCTGGCATCGCGTCGCCGACTTTGGAGACCAGGGCAGCGGGACGATGATGTTCCTCTTCGAAGGTGGCGATATCTTCGTCTAGCAAGTGCTCGATCTCTTGGGGGTTGGCCGATCCGCTGACGATGAGCCGGAGTGTGTCGCAGAGAATGGCGCAGGCGTGACGATTATGGAGGAACCCTTTGTATTTGGAGAAAATTGGACTGTTGTGCGGATCTTCCACATCTTTTTCCACCGCCATGTCACCGTTCTTGCGCATGACGGTAAAAACTTCAAATAAGAGCTGGAACAGTTCACGATACTCAGCCTTGGTGGCTCCGCCGCCCGTGAGGGCATGGAGAATATTGGCGAAGAGAGGCCCTAAATGTTTTCCCGGGGTGCCGAGGATCAAACTCCCGGCGGCCGCACCCCCAATAATGAGCAGCTCCAGCGGTTGGATGAGAGTGCTAAGCACTCCTCCTTCCATCACAAAGCCGCCAACAACACAGCCCAAGAGGACAACAATCCCAAGTAGGGTAAAAACCATGGAACTTCCGCCTTCTTATTTTCCCGCACGGGAAACACCCCAACAGAGGGCGAGCTTGCCCCTGGAGAAAAATCGCCGGATGAAGGCGAAACTTTAAGAACGCAGCACTAAATAGTGGTGAAGGAGAGCCGAAAAGATGAACAGGCAACGAGGAGCATCAGACATATGGCCCAAGTAATTAAATTCCCCTCGCGCGAGGAGCGGGCGGCGCGCACCGCTACAGCCAAGCCTCTCCGGAAGCTCACAATTCTTCTGGCCGAGGACCATAGCTCACTGCGGGACATCGTGGGCGTCTATCTCATGCGGCAGGGATATCATGTGCGCACTGCTGGTTCAGGACAAAACGCGCTGGATATCTTAGCGGCCGAGGATGTGGACCTGTTGCTGTTGGATTTAATGTTGCCCGGCATGGACGGCTTTGAAGTCTTGCGTCGGATTCGTGAGCAGCGGAGCGATCGTCTTCCCTACGTCGTCGTCGTGTCAGCGCTGACTACTGAGGCGGACCGGAAAAAGGCTAAGGAGCTTGGATGTGATGACTATCTACCGAAACCGTTTCATTTGCCGCACTTACTCGAACGCGTGGTGGCGATTGAGAAACGATTGCAGCGGCGGGAACGGCGGCAAAATTGAGCCATTGAGTCATTGAGCCATTGGGAGATAGAGAGATCGAGTTGTGGAGTAGCGTTTTCCTTCAACCTCCATGACCCGACGACGCGATGACACAACGGCCCGATGATGCAATGACCCGATGACCCGCTGAATCAATGATGCAATCTGTTTTTATTGGATCAGAAACTCGGTAAAGTACAAATTCTTCACAGTCTTTTTGAGCGTCTTCTTCTTGAGCACCTTATTGAGTTGGTCAATGAGTTCTTGACGAAGCGTGAGTTTGCCTTCGGGGTTCAGGAGTTGATCCGACGTCTTGCTGCTGAGGAGCAAGAGCACGGTGTCCCGCACTTGCGGCATGCGCGCCTCGAGCAGCGGCTTGCTCTCATCCGGTTTTCTCAGTTCGAGCTTGATGTTGAGGCGCAAATAGCGGCGGTTGCCCGGATCAGCCAGGTTGACCACAAACGGCTCTATGAGGGGACCTTTCTTTTCGCCAGTGTCGCCGTGCCCTCCGTTGCTCGCTTCTTCTTCGGCCTCCTCTTCTTCGCCATCCGCCTCCTCGTCCTCGTTGTCGTGCTTCGACTCGTCCGCTTCCTCATCGTCGCCATGATCTTCTTTGGCCTGCGCGTCGCCTGATTTGAGTTTCTCTGTTCCGTGGCCTCTTTTCTTTCCTTCAGCAGTTTCTTTTTTCCCCAGGAAAAGAAAGTAGTATGCGCCACCTCCGCCGAGGAGGAGAACAAGGACCATGAGGAGGACAAGTTTATTTTTGAGCAACGCCACAGGAGTCCTCAACCAGAAGGAGTCACGGAAAGAGCGAGCAATGGATGTGCCAGCGGGAGGGAATGAAAGTAGGGTAAGCGAACTTTCCTGCCTGGGCTGTGGGTGCAGGCTCCGTCCTTCTCTGTCAAGGAGAAAAAACGAGCCACGCAGAGCGTTCGTCGCTCATGAATTTTGCCGAACAAGATTGGCAATTGAGTCTCTGGTGGCGCAGACTTCTAGCCTGCGCGCTGGACAGGCTGGAAGTCTGTCCTACCATTTCCTGCCTTACCGATTTTGCTGGTCAAACCTCATGAGGCGACACTCGGGCCGCCTCTTTTCTCTTGCTGTTTGTGACTCGTCAATCTCCTGACGAGGCGCCTCCACTTCTTGACGGTTCACCAAGAGTGACGCCATAGCAGGTTCGTGAACCAGGCAGAATTTTCCCTTAGTGAAGACGCGCTGTTAGCCCAAATCGGATCATTTTTGCCGCTCTGGCACAGCCGTTGCGGAGTTGCCGTCCGTAATGGCTGCAACAGGATTGCTGGAACAGACAGGCGTCATTGTCCTTGTAAGTCTTATAGGGCTCGCCTGCGGCGTGCGCCGGTTTTGCCCTCAGGTGAGCCAACGTTTTCGCGCCAGGAATCATCTCGAATCCTTAGGGCTCCTGGCGCTCACACCTCAGTGTTCCGTGGCGCTGGTGCGAGCCGGGCAAGAGATGCTCGTCCTTGGGGTGACGCCGCAGGCGGTGACGCTGCTCGCCAAGATGCCCGAGGCGGCAGCGGTGTTCGGGAAAGAGGGAAGCAGAGAAACGAAGAAAGAGGGCAACGGAGAAACTGAAAGACCAAACGCCACGGTTATCGAAGAAACTGGAGCAGCGCCGTGAATCAATCGCTGTTGCCCTTACTTCAACAGGCTGTACAGGGGAACGGAGTAGCCTCGATCATTGAGATTGCATTTCTCCTGACCCTCTTATCCGTCGGTCCGGCCCTCCTCATTACTTTGACATCATTTACTCGTATCGTTGTTGTCCTCTCTTTTTTACGTCAAGCGATGGGAACGCAGCAAGCGCCTTCTAATCAAATCATCATCGCCCTGGCGCTCTTTCTCACCCTCTACGTGATGGCGCCGGTCTGGAAACGGATTGAAACCGGCGCGCTCACGCCATATTTGCAGCAACAGCTCAGCGCCCAGGAAGCGATCGCCTCCGCCTGGGCGCCGTTGCGAGAATTCCTCTTGCGGCAAACTCGTAAAACTGACCTGGCCCTATTCGTGCAGCTGCAGCAGGAGCAGTCGCAAGCATACCTGCATCCGCCCACGCCAACGCCGCAGCCTGAAGCCGGGGCGTCGTCCTCCTCTGCCGATGTCGCCCCCACGACGTTAATTCCTGCTTATGTCATTTCTGAGCTCAAGACGGCGTTTCAGATCGCCTTCCTGATTTATGTCCCGTTTCTCGTGCTCGACCTGGTGGTGGCGTCAATTCTTATGTCCATGGGCATGATGTTTCTGCCGCCGGCGCTCGTATCTTTACCATTTAAACTTGTGCTGTTTGTGCTCGTGGACGGCTGGAGCCTTTTAATCGGTTCTTTAGTCAGGAGCTTTGCATGACGCCAGAGACAATCATTGATGTCATGCGAGGCGCGATTGAGGCGGGCGGTGTGATTGTCGCCCCCGTGTTGATCATTGGCCTCTTGACCGGCGTGCTGGTCAGCATCTTTCAAGCCGCGACGCAGATTAACGATCAAACGTTGGTCATCGTGCCCAAAATCCTTGCCACGCTGCTGACGCTGATGCTGCTGGGCTCATGGATGCTGCAAGTGTACATCGACTTCATGCGCGCCATGCTGCTCAATTTGCCGAATTTGGTGGGCCAGGGATGAATGAACTGCAGCGACTCCTTGTGAGCCACTGGAGCGAGGTGGTGACGTTTCTCCTTGTTCTTGGTCGGACGAGCGCGCTGGTGGTGGGCGCGCCGTTCTGGGGAGGCGCATCCTCACCCAGGATGGTGCGCGTCATCATTGCGGTCGGGCTCAGCGCCGCCATTTATCCAGTCGCTCCGCCCGCAGGGTCCATACAGGGACACGAAATTCCCTCGCTTGTGACGTTACTCGTTGCCTTAGGACGCGAAGCGTTCATCGGCCTGGCGATCGGATGGACCGCACAGCTCTTGTTCGCTGGGGTGCGTATGGCCGGGCAGCAAATCGAGATCAAAATGGGGATCGGCCTTTCGCAATTAGTTGACCCTCATGAGGGAGGGCAAACCAGTTTATTGCCGGCGTTGTTGGATTTGCTTGCGTCAATGGTGTTTCTGGCGATGAATGGTCACCATCTGCTCGTCCGGGCGCTGGTGTCCAGCTATCAGACGTTCCCGCTGATGGGCGCGGCTCCTGCGGCATCTGCAGGGGCGTCGTTGACGCCAGGGTTTGCTGAACTGCTCCGCTTTGTGGTGGAGTCCACAAGCGGGATT
This sequence comes from Candidatus Methylomirabilota bacterium, assembly GCA_035575235.1. Classification (GTDB taxonomy): domain Bacteria; phylum Desulfobacterota; class Binatia; order Bin18; family Bin18; genus SYOC01. The sequence goes on along the minus strand of DATLYA010000358.1, from coordinate 5,230 downwards.
TTTCCTATCGCGCTGCGCGTGTGTGCCCCTGTTGTGATCGGGTCTGTGTTGGCCGATGTCGTGCTTGGCGTTATGAGCCGCACGACGCCGCAGTTCAACTTGTTTGCCGTTATTCTCCCTGTGCAATTGGCGTTTGGGTTAGTGCTGTTGTTTCTGACGTTGCCGTTGCTGGTGTGGTTTTGTGTGGATCAAGTATCCGTCATGAGCGATCAGCTGTCAACATTGTTTCAGCCAATCGCCAATTACTGATTCCTGATCACTAACCATTGCCTATGGCCGACGAACGCGACAATTTTGAACGTAGTGAAGAGGCGACGCCAAAGCGCAAAGAGGAGGCGCGCAAGAAGGGGCAGGTTGCGCGGTCCCGCGCAGTAATTCCCACGGCCGTCCTGTTGAGCGCCGTACTGGTATTGCCCATGACTGGCGTGAGCGTCATAGAGGCGACCAATCGTTTGTTCCATGGTTTCTTCTCGTTGGCGGGAGAGCCGCGAGAACTCTCCCCCGAGGACCTGTTCGCCTTGTCACTGGAAACTAGCCGGTTAGTGGCGCCCGCGTTAGCGCTGTTATTCAGTGTGGTGATGGCGTCAAGTGTGGGCAGCGGCTTGCTGCAGACGCAGTTTTTGTGGAACCTGGAGCTGCTGCAACCTGACTTTTCTCGTCTCAATCCTTTGACCGGATTGCGGCGGCTGTTCAGCCTTGAATCACTGAGCAGCGTGGGAAAAGCGTTGCTGGAAATCCTGAGCCTTGGCGCGCTTGGGTTTTTCTTCCTCCGCGCAGATTTGCCGGCGCTCGCTTCTCTTTCTTCCTTTGATGTAGACGCCATTCTTTGGTTTGGCGGCCATGAAGGGCTCTGGTTACTGAAGGCGGGCGCCGGCGTTATGGCGGTGTTGGCGTTCGTCGATTTTATGTTTCAGCGTTGGCGGCTGCACATGCAATTACGTATGAGCCGCCAGGAGATTAAGGAGGAAATGCGCGAGCAGGACGGTGATCCGCACGTGAAGAGCCGCCTCCGCAGTCTCAGACAAAAGATGGCCCGGCAACGGATAATGGCTGAAGTGCCAAAGGCGGACGTCGTCATCACCAACCCGACTCACCTGGCCGTCGCGTTGCGGTATCGTCCCGAAAACATGACCGCGCCGCGGGTGGTCGCCAAAGGCGCGGGGTTTGTCGCGCAACGCATCCGCGAAATCGCGCGCTCGAACAGCATTCCCATCCTGGAAAACAAGCCGCTGGCGCAGATGCTCTACCAGCAAGTGGAAGTCGGGCAGGAGATTCCCGAGTCGCTGTACCGCGCCGTAGCGGAAGTCTTGGCCTACATCTTCCGCCTGCGGCAGGAGCGACACTGGGGGGCTCGGGGCCAGGGACTGGGTGGGGGCAATGGGAGCAACACGCCCATCTAAGCTTTCATGTATGAAAATTGTTCTTTTTCCGCGTGACGACTTCCCACAATGTATATGGCGGCGAATCACAAAAAAAACAACTTAACTGCAGGCGACCTGGGACCGACGCTGGCGCTGGTAGGCGTACTCGCGATGATGGTGTTGCCGGTGCCGGCGTTTCTTCTCGATCTTCTGCTCGTGATGAGCATCTCGCTCGCCCTCACGATTTTGGTGGTGGCGCTGTATGTGACTGAGCCGCTCGATTTTTCCGCTTTCCCCTCTTTGCTTTTGTTTACAACCATTGCGCGTCTGGCGCTCAATGTGGCGTCAACCCGCCTGATTCTTCTGCACGGAGAAGAGGGCGCCGCCGCGGCTGGTCATGTCATCGAAGCGTTTGGTCAATTCGTTGTCGGCGGCAACTACGCCGTTGGCTTTATTGTCTTTCTCATTTTGATCGTCATCAACTTCGTCGTGATCACCAAAGGCTCAACACGTATTGCGGAGGTGGCGGCGCGGTTTACCCTTGATGCGATGCCAGGGAAACAGATGGCGATCGACGCCGATCTGAACGCGGGTATGATCAACGAGCAGGAGGCGCGCCGTCGTCGTCAGCGCGTCCAGAAAGAGGGCGATTTTTATGGCGCCATGGACGGCGCGTCAAAATTTGTCCGTGGCGACGCCATTGCCGCGCTCATTATTCTTGCCGTTAACCTGCTGGGGGGAATTGTCATCGGCGTCATGCAGAAGCAGCTCGATGTTGCTTCTGCAGCGCGCATCTATAGCTTACTAAGCGTTGGCGACGGTTTGGTCAGTCAACTGCCCGCCCTCCTGATCTCAACCGCCGCTGGTATGGTCGTCACCCGAACCGCCTCTGGGACTGATATTAGCGAAGAACTCGGCAGCCAGCTCTTGTGGCGACCCCAAGCGCTGATGGTGGTTGCCGGCATCTTGGCGTTGTTCGCTTTCACGCCGGGATTGCCCACGTTGCCGTTTCTCCTGATGGCCGGCGTCATGGGATGGATCTCCACAACTGGCGGCTGGGGCGCTGAAGAGCCGGAACTGAAACTCGAGACGGTGAAAGGCGAACCTGCCAAACCAGAGAGTCCAGAGCAGCGCACCACGCCCGCCCCGCTTGATTTGTTGGAGCTCGAAGTAGGGTACGAGCTGATTCCCTTAGTGGACAGTGAAAAGAGCGGCTTAATGGATCGCATTCGGGCTCTCCGTCGTCAGTTTCTCAACGAGCGTGGCTATCCCATTCCCCAAATCCATATTCGCGACAATCTCCGACTTGGCGGCAAGAGTTATTCGATCATAGTGAAGGGCATTGAGGCTGGGAAGGGAGAACTCCGTCCGGGGCGTTTGCTCGCCATGAACGCTCTGGGGTCTGGTGACGACTTGCAACTACCAGGAGAGCCGATGCAGGAGCCGGCGTTTGGGCTCCCCGCGGTATGGATCTCATCCGCCGATCGTGATCGTGCGGAGATGATGGGCTACACCGTAGTCGATTCTGAAACCGTGCTTATCACCCATCTCTCCGAGATTGTGAAACGTTATGCGCCAGAGCTGCTCTCACGGCAAGACGTGCAGCGATTGCTCGACAGTCTTGCGCAAGAGCATCCCAAGGTAGTTGAAGAGCTGATTCCGCATCATTTGACGGTCGGCGGCGTACAGAAAGTGTTGCAAAATCTGCTGCGCGAAGAAGTGCCGGTTCGTGATCTTTTAACAATTGTCGAAACGCTAGCGGATAATGCGCCGCATAGCAAAGACCCTGATTCCCTCACGGAATATGTGCGCCAGGCTCTCTGCCGCACGATTACGAATACATACCGAACGCCGGACGGCGTCTTGTTTTTAATGTCTTTATCGCCGGCTGTGGAAAAAATTTTCCGCGACAGCGTGCAAGAAGGCGTGGCGATTGATCCGCAAGCGGCTCAGCGGCTGGTGACCAACGTGCAGCAGGCCGTGGAGACGTTCACGGCGCGAGGACTCTTTCCCGTGCTCCTCACAAGTCCAAATGTGCGCCGGTATGTCCGGCAACTGCTTGGCCGCTATACGCCGCAAGTAGCTGTGTTGTCCTATAACGAAGTGGCTGAGGGCGTAAAAGTACAATCTCTTGGCGTGATTGGGTGGAACGATGGAAACGAAAGAGTTTTGGGGGCGTGACATCAACGAGGCGCTGCAGGCAGTGCGTGCGGCGCTGGGCGCCGAGGCATTAATTCTCGAGACGCTTAGCGTGCCGAACGACAACGAGGGCGAGGGTGGAGAACGGATCAAGGTCACCGCGATGCGCGCTCAGGAAGAAGCGGCGCTCCTTACGCCTCCTCCTGCCGCGCGGGGAAGAGAAACGACGAGTGTCCGAGAACGGACGGCGCGTTCGCAGCCGCTGAGCTCCGGGGGCGTGCGGCGAGAAGAACTGGACGCCTCTGGCTGGCGCGAACTCAACGCGCAACTCAATGATCTGAAGACGTTACTCGTCTGGATGATGCCGGGGATGCGGCACAGCGGCGTGTTGAAGGAGCTTGTAGCGCATGACGCACCCCCTGATCTGCTCATTCGCTTGCTGCAGGAGGTCCCTCACGAAGCGGCTGACGAACGCGCGCTCTTACGGAGCGCCCTTTTGCGCCTTATTCCCACGGGCGGGGATGTCGAAACGAAGCCTGAACGGCGCACCGGTCTCGCCCTTATTGGTCCTCCAGGGGTGGGAAAGACAAGCGCGCTGGTGAAACTCACGGTGCATTTGCTGCGCAAGAACGATCGAAAGATCGGATGGGTGACGCTTGACAATCGTCGGGTTACTGGCGTCGAAGAATTGACAGTGTATGGCGGAATTTTGGGGATTCCCTGTGAAGCGGCGGAGGGCCGGGAGGATCTCGCTCACGCTATTAACCGTCTATCTGCCTGTGATCTCATTTTAATCGATACGCCAGGAGTCAATCCGCGCGACGCCGCCGCGTTGTCGGAGCTGGCAGGCGTCTTGCAAGGACAAGAGCTGCCCGACGTGCGCAGGACACTTGTCCTCAACGCAGCGACGAATTGGCGCGCTCTCACGCTGTGGGCGCAACAATATCACCAGGTGGGGTTTGATTCCGTGATGTTCTCCATGATGGATATGTGTGGGTGTTTTGGGCCGTTGGTGCAAACCGCGCTCACGTGTGGACGGCCGCTGTCATATTTAACGATGGGAGCGAGCGTGACGCAAGGCATTGAGACGGCAAAACCGGAGTCAATCGTGGACTTGCTGTTGCCGTAAGACAAGCAATGAAAAAGCAAAATGTAAAATAACAAGGAGCCCACCTTTGCCATCCTTCATTGTTCACTGGCTTCACCATTGTTCCTTGTGAATTTTTTATTCTTCATCACTTGTCATGCATTTGCTGTGGAAACTGCTCCTGACAGCCCTTCCGCGCGGGCGTTTGCCGCTCTGGCGCGTCGGTTACGCGAAGCGAGGGCTCACGCCGCCCGGGTAAAGGGGGGCTGCAATTCTTTTTTCGCGGCGTGTTAGCTGCGAGCCTGGAGGGAAAGAGGTGAGAGAAGAAGCCACTGCCGCGGAGTATCGTCCAGCGATGTCATCGCTTAAGGCTCCGGAGGAACTGGGGTCACATGAGGAGATCGTTGACGCTTATTTACCGCTCGTGCGCCTGGTTGCTGAGCGCATCCACCGCCGCCTCCCGCCGGGAATCGACGTAGGGTCGCTCATCCACTCTGGCATTGTCGGCTTATTAGAAGCGTTGCAGCGGTATGATCCAAAGCGCGGCGTTGCCTTTCAAACGTACGCCCGGTATCGCATTCAGGGCGAGATCATGGAGTATTTGCGCTCGCTCGACTGGGTGAGCCGTTCCGTGCGCGCCTGG
>DATLYA010000357.1:0-4154 GCA_035575235.1 Candidatus Methylomirabilota bacterium | reverse complement strand
GCCCTCTTCCACCAGCACAGGCACTTTCCCATAGGGATTCAGCGCGAGGTACCAGTCTTGTTTTTGTTCTTTGTTTGGCAGATCCAGCAAAATGCGATCAAAAGGGAGGGCCTTTTCTTTGAGAACGATCCTCGTCCTCATAGCAAAGGGTCATGGCAAGTAGTCAAATAATTTCCGCATAACAGCCTCCTTTGGAAATCTTTTCCTGTGCGGCCACATTAAAAGAGGGGGTACGGAGGGTCAAGGGTTTGCTCTGGAGCGCCACGTGGGATGTTCAGGTTTTACGCATTACGTGTCACGCCTCAGATCTCATACATCAACGCTTGCACCTCCCGACTCCGCCTGCTGAGCGCGGCGCGGCGGCTGAGTTCCGCCAGCGTGACCTGCTCTAAGGCCGCGTTCACCGCCGCTCCTACCTCCATCATGACTGGCCGTAGCCAGCACTGCTCCAGACCGGGACAGTCAGCGCATTTTGTGGGCGCTTGCGCTACAGCGCAAGGCAACGGCGCAATGGGACCGTCTACTGCACGCACGATATCACCGAGAGTGATAGCGGCAGGCGCGCCGCGTAGCGCATAGCCGCCCGCCTTGCCGCGAATGCTTTGGACAATCCCCGCCTTGTTTAACGCTAACAACACCTGTTCAAGAAACTTCTTCGGAATGCGCTCGCGCAGGGCAATTTCTTGAATAGATAACATCGCTGGAGCCTCCGGTGCGGCTAAGCACACGAGCGCCCGTAGCGCATACTCGCCTTTTTTGGACAGCTTCATAATTCCTACTTATCTGGTAGCGATTATAATCTCAAGCGCCGTTTAACTGCTCTTGACTTAGCGAGGAAACGAGACATAATACCCATGTTTTCCTTAATATCTATAGATTTAATAGATATTAAAAGGAGGCTTATCATGGTGCACGCGGCGCAAGACATCCAAGAACAAGAGTCAGGACGCTCAGGCTCGTTAGAGAACCCGGAAGTCTATAGCAACCTTCCCGGTCGCGTTATCCCCATTCTGCAACAGGAATTCGACGACTTCGACAGTGAAGCGCAAAAGTTTCTGCGCGGTGAACGCGACCCGGCTGCCTTCACCGCGTTTCGCTTGAGGCAGGGCGTCTATGGTCAACGCCAACCCAATGTACAGATGGTCCGCGTGAAGCTGCCGTTTGGCGGCGTCACACCGAACCAGCTTGACGCGCTGGCTGACGTCGCGGAACGGTACGCGCCGTTAAAAAAAGGACACATCACCACTCGTCAGAATGTCCAATTTCACCACGTTCCGTTGCTCAAGGCCGCCGAGGCCATTCGCTTTCTTGGCGCTCATGGGCTTTCTACTCGTGAGGCGTGCGGCAACACTGTTCGCAACGTCGTGGGCGATCCCTTCGCCGGCGTGTGCCAGGGTGAGCCATTTGATCCCACGCCCTACGCTGGCGCGTTCGTGCGTTACTTCGTGCGCAACGAGTTGACGCAACTCCTGCCGCGGAAATTTAAGGTCGCCTTTACCAGCACTGAGCAGGACGTCGCGGTCACCGGCATTCATGACCTGGGGTTTCTGCCGCGCATCAAAAACGGGCAAAAGGGCTTTCAGATCTTCACTGGAGGCGGCACGGCCACGCTGGCGCGCGTTGGTCACACCCTGTATGACTTTGTGCCCTTGCATGAATACCTTAAAGTCGCCGAAGCCGTGTTGCGCATCTTTAATCGCCAGGAGGACCTCCGTGCGAATCGCGCGCGCGCGCGCCTCAAATTTCTCATTAACCGCATTGGCATTGACGCCTTTCGCCAGATGGTGGACGAAGAGCTGGAGGGCGCGTGGGTCAACGAACGGAACTTCGATCCTGAACCTCTTAAATTTATTGACAATGAGGAAGAACGCGCGCCGGCAAAGCCGCTCAACCCCGGCAGCCCCAACGGAGACCTGAGGGAATTTAGCGCCTGGACTGCAGCAAATGTTCGTCGACAACGGCAAGAAGGCTTCTCCACAGTTGAAGTGAAGGTCTCGCGCGGCGATCTGACGCCTCAGCAATTTCGCGGACTGGCGCAAATCATGCGGGAGTTTACTGGCGGCAACGCACGCACCACGGAGGAACAAAACCTTTTGCTGCGCTGGGTGCGCAACGAAAGCCTTTACGATGTATGGCGTCGTCTCAACGAACTCGGGCTTGGCGACGCCGGCGCCAGGCAGATCACCGATGTCGTCAGTTGCCCGGGCACTGATAGTTGCAAATTGGCCATTACCAACTCGATGGGTCTGGCGCGCGCCGTGCAAGAACGAGTAGAGCAACTCCAAATCGATGATCCCCTGACCAGGAAGATTCATATCAAAATGAGCGGCTGCCCTAATGGGTGCAGTCGACATCACATCGCCAACATCGGATTTTACGGCGCCGCAATGAAGTTCGATAATCACCAACTCCCTGGCTATATCATCATGCTCGGAGGGAATTACGACGACGGCCGCCCCCGTATGGCGGAACGCTTGGATGTTCGCATCCCGGCGAAACGCATTCCGGACGCGGTAGAACGGTTCATTCGCCACTATCAGGCGAACCGGCAAGAGGGGGAAGGCTTTAACGACTTTGTCGATCGAGTCGGGCTCAATGAGTTTGAAGACTTAATCAGAGATCTCTCTCTGCCAGTGAAGTACGACGAAGACCACAAGCATGAATTTATCGATTGGAACCGCACTGGTCTCTATAAACTAGAACGCGGGGAGGGCGAGTGCGCGGCGTAGCTCCCTGGTGAGAAAAGGCAGAAACCGCAAGCAGGGTTGCGGTGAAAGCGCTACTGAAAGTTCCCTCTGTTTCTCCAGCAAACGACCGAACGGATAGAAAGGTCCCATATGAGAGCTCACATCGACCTGACTGAGCGAGACCTCGCGCACCTTGCGCTTGAATACGCACAACGCCCGCCACAGGATGTATTGCGCTGGGCGCTCGAACGTTTCGGCTCGCGAGCGGCGATCTGTACGAGTTTTCAGGCCGACGGCATGGCGATCCTCGATATGGCGTGGCGTATTGATCCCTCCGTGCGCGTCTTCACCATTGACACCGGGCGGCTGCCCCAAGAAACCTACGCCCTGCTTGATCAGGTGCGCGAGCAGTACGGCATCGCGATCGAAGTGTACTTCCCGGACGCAACGCAGGTCGAAAGCATCGTACGCCGTCATGGCATTAACCTGTTTTACCGCGACCCCCAGCTTCGCTTGCTGTGCTGTCAAACCCGGAAAGTCTTGCCGCTCAAACGCGTTCTCGGCACGCTCGACGCTTGGGTCACGGGTCTGCGTCGCGACCAGGCCGCCACGCGCGCCGCGATTCACAAGATTGAAGTTGACGAAGAGCATGGCGGCCTTGTGAAGATCAACCCACTCGCGGACTGGACCGAGCGTCAGGTATGGGACTATATCCGCACGCACAGCGTGCCGCACCACCCCTACTATGACCAGGGGTACACCAGCATTGGCTGCGCTCCTTGCACGCGGCCAACTGCACCAGGCGAAGACCCACGCGCCGGACGGTGGTGGTGGGAAAACGGCGTAGAGAAAGAGTGCGGCATGCACTGCACGATAGAAAGCGGACGCTTCGTCCGTGAGTTCGAGGCTGAATTGAATCGGAACGGCGGCGGAATTTAAGCGCTGCGCAAGCTTTTATCTGCACCGTCACGAAGGGAAGAGAACTGTGCCAGATCCGCTACTGCTCACCCTTGGTCTCCTCGTCGGTATTCTTGTCGGGCTCACTGGAGTAGGCGGCGGCGCGCTTTTAACGCCCTTGTTAATCCTGGTCGCCGGCGTACGTCCAGTGATCGCTGTGGGGACCGATCTGGCGTTTGCCGCCATCACGAAATGTGTGGGCGGCTGGCAACATCTGCAGCAAGGCACGGTCGGACGGCGGCTCGTAGGCAACTTAGCCCTCGGCAGCGCGCCTGGAGCACTCTTGGGCGCACAGTTGGTGAGTAGACTCGCCGCCACGGATGGATCCGGCACTGACGCCGTTCTCACCCACGTTCTGGGTCTTGTGCTCTTGCTCGCCGCCGGCGCAAGCCTTTTGCGCGCGTTAGGGGTGACTCTTGGCAACCCCACAAAGCCAGATCCTGGTTTTGTCGCCACGGCCAGTCTCGGGTTCGTCATCGGCGTTCTGGTTGGGTTTACTTCGATTGGCGC